>DAHVLW010000303.1:0-8772 GCA_027320205.1 Acidimicrobiaceae bacterium | reverse complement strand
CCTCTCGGGGCCCAATCTGGCGCTTCTCGGCGAGCGCCAGCCCGACGTGCACGGCACCGCCACCCTCGCCGATCACGTGGCTCGTGCCACCGCGGCCGCGGAACGCCTCGGGCTCGTCCTCGAGCACCTGCAGAGCGAGCGCGAGGGCGACCTCGTCCAGGCGGTGCACGCGGCGCGCGGCCGTGCTGCCGCGATCGTCGTCAACGCCGGCGCGATCACCCACTACGGCTGGTCGCTCCACGACGCCCTCGCCAGCTTCTCCGGCCCGGTCGTCGAGCTGCACCTGTCGAACCCCGACGCCCGCGAGCCCTGGCGGCGGCGCTCGGTCCTCGCGCCGGTCTGCGACGGCACGGTCGCGGGCTTTGGCGCGGTCGGGTACGAGCTCGCCGTCGAGGCGGCGGCGCGCCTGTTGCGCTCCTCCGACCCGGCCCTCCTCCGCAACCAGGGACCCTGAGCTAGGTTCGCCGCGGTGCGACCGGCGTTCGCCCACGACGAGCTGCCGCCGATGGACGTCGCCGGCCGCCTCGGCCGGCTCCGCGACCGGCTCGACGACGCCGGGTGCGACGCGCTCCTCGTCACGAAGCTGGAGAGCGTCCGGTACCTCGCGGGCTTCACCGGTTCGGCGGCGATCCTCCTCGTCGCGCCCGGCCGCAGCCTCCTCCTGACGGACGGCCGATATCGCGATCAGGCGGCAGCGGAGCTCGCCGGTGCCGGCGTGGACGCAGAGCTCGAGATCGCCAACGTCGCCGGACAGATGGAGGCGCTCGGACGGGCTGCCGCGGGCATCGGGCGTGTCGGGCTCGAGGCAAGGTCCGTGACCTGGGCGCTCGAGCGCCAGCTGGCGGAGCTGCTCGACGGCTCGTCGCTCGTCCCGACCCTCGGCGTCGTCGAGGAGCTGCGCCAGGTGAAGGACCCCGGCGAGATCGCCCGCATCGAGGCGGCGTGCGACGTCGCCGACGTCGCCATCGCCCAGCTGAAGCCGATGCTCGCCCAGGGTTGCACCGAGGGCGAGCTCGCGACCGAGCTCGACGCCGAGATGCGCCGGCGCGGCTCGTCTGGCGCCGCCTTCGAGACGATCGTCGCCAGCGGCCCGAACAGCGCCATGCCCCACGCCCGGCCCACTTCGAGGGCGATCGGCCCGGGCGAGCTCGTCGTGCTCGACTTCGGCGCGACCGTCGACGGCTACCGCTCGGACATGACCAGGACCTTCTGCGTCGGCGAGCCGCCGGCGGACCTCGTCGATCTCGTCGACGCCGTCTTCGCCGCCCAGCGGGCGGGTCTTCGCGCCGTCGCCGAAGGCGTGCCGGCCTCCGAGGTCGACCGGGCCTGCCGGGAGACGCTCGCCGACGCCGGCTTCGGAGACGCCTTCCTGCACTCGGCGGGCCACGGCGTCGGCCTCGAGATCCACGAGGCTCCGGCGGTGTCGAAGGACTCGGCTGATATCCTGCCTGTTGGCGCCGTGGTGACGGTGGAGCCGGGCGCCTACCTCGCCGGCCGGGGTGGAGTGCGCATCGAGGACACCGTGCTCGTCGGACCTTCCGGCGGTCGCGCCCTGACGAAATCGACGAAGGACTACACGCTCTGATGGCGATAACGCTCACCGACTTGAGGAACGGCATGGCGATCGACCTGCCGGAGGGGCTCTTCTCCGTGGTCGAGTTCCAGCATGTGAAGCCCGGCAAGGGCGGGGCGTTCGTCCGGACCAAGCTCCGGAACCTCCGCACGAAAGCGGTGATCGAACGTACCTTCCGCTCGGAGGAGAAGGTCGAGCAGGCCGTCATCGACAAGCGCGAGATGCAGTACCTGTACCGGGACGGCGGCGAGTACGTCTTCATGGACACGACGAGCTACGAGCAGATGAGCGTCGCCGACGCGTCGCTCGGCGGCTCGACGGCGTACCTGAAGGAGGGCGACTCGGTCGTGCTCGAGCTCTACGGCGGGGAGATCGTCGACGTCGACCTGCCGGCGGCGGTCGAGCTCGCCGTTGCCGAGACCGAGCCGGGACTCCAGGGCGACCGGGTCTCGGGGGCGCGCAAGCCGGCGACGACGGAGACCGGCCATGTCGTCCAGGTGCCGCTGTTCGTCAACCCGGGCGACCGGATCAAGGTCGACACCCGGACCGGTGAGTACCTCACGAGGGCCTGAGCGCGACGACCGCCCACTTCTCGCCGGCGAGCGCCGGAGGTCCAGGGAGCGGGCGCTCGGCCTGCTGTACGAAGCGGAGACGAAGGGGATCTCGACCGAGGAGGTGCTCGCCGAGCTGCCCGTGCGCCCCGAGCCCTATGCCGAGGAGCTGGTCCGGGGTGTGGGGGGGCGCATGGCGGAGATCGACGCGCTCCTCGCCGACAAGGCGCGCGCCTGGGCGATCGGCCGGATGCCGGCGGTCGATCGCCAGTTGCTGCGCATCGCCGTGTTCGAGCTCCTCTGCCGCCCGGACGTTCCCGTCGCGGTGGTGATCGACGAGGCGGTCGAGCTCGCCAAGCAGTACTCGACCGCCGGCTCGGGACGCTTCGTCAACGGGGTGCTCGCGGGTCTAGCGCCGGGGGCGCGTGCGAGCGAGGCGGCGGGCAGGTGAGCGACGCCTACGGGCGCGCCGGGGTCGACTACGCGACGCTCGACGCCGCCAAGCGCGCCGCCCTGGCGGCGGCCGCCTCGACGACCGGCTACGCGGCGCTCCGCGGCGCCGCCCTCGACGACACCTCGCGCGGCGAGCCTGCCGTCGTCGTGGACGTCGGCGGGCTCAGGCTCGGGTTCGTGCTCGAATGCCTCGGGACGAAATCGGCGATCGCCCGCGCCTGGGAGGCGGCGGGCGGCGCCGGCCGCTTCGAGGCGATCGGGTACGACACCGTCGCCGCCGCGGTCAACGACTGCGCCTGTGTCGGGGCGCTGCCCTTCGTCGTCAACGCGTACTTCGCGACCGGCTCCGCCGGCTGGTACGCCGGTGACCGCCACGCCTCGCTCGTCGCGGGCTTCCGTCGCGCCTGCGCGGCGGCGGGCGCGGCGTGGGGCGGGGGAGAGTCCCCGACGCTCGACGGGATCGTCGCTCCCGAGGAGGTCGACCTCGCGGCGAGCGCCGTCGGCAGGGTCCCCGACGGCATCGAGCCCCTCCTCGGCGAGACCCTCGAGCCGGGGGACGAGATCGTCCTCGTCGCCTCGTCCGGCCTCCACGCCAACGGCGCCTCGCTCGCCCGCGACCTCGCTGCCCGGCTGCCGGCGGGGCTCGCGACGGCACTCCCGGGCGGGCGGGCGTTCGGCGAGGCCCTGCTCGACGAGAGCGTGATCTACGTGCGACTCGTCGAGCGGCTGCTCGAGGAGCGGTTACCGGTCCGGTACCTGAGCCACGTCACCGGCCACGGCCTGCGCAAGCTCATGCGGGCGCGGCGCGACCTCGGCTACGTCGTCGAGCGCCTGCCCGAGGTCCCCGAGGTCCTCGGCTTTCTTGCAGACGGCACCGGTCTCTCGCCCCGCGAGGCGTACGGGACGTTGAACATGGGGGTCGGGCTCGCCTGCTACGTCGCGCCCGGTTGGGCCGGGCGCGCCGTCGAGCTCGCCACGGAGCTCGGGTACCGCGCTCTCGAGGCGGGCCGGGTCGTCGGAGGTCCCCGACGCGTCGTCCTCGAGCCCGTCGGCGTCGAGTACGGGAGCGACGAGCTCGAGCTGCGGTAGTCCGCCGGCCCGCGTGCGGTCGCTGCGCCGGGATTGCTGAGGAGGTCACGCCGGCCCGCGTGCGGTCGCTGCGCCGGGATTGCCGAGGAGCTCACGCCGGCCCGTGCTGCGGTAGCCTTGCTCGGTACGTGAAGCGGGTCCGGCGAGGCCCGTACGGACGGTGAAGGAGCGTCGTGGCCGAGCGTGAGCGGGGGATCGCGCCCGGCGGCGCATCGCTCTCCGCCCGGCGGTCGATCGTCATGGACGCCGACGACGTCGGTCGCGCGCTCGTCCGTATCGCCCACGAGGTCGTCGAGCGCAACCACGGCACGGCGCGGCTCGTCGTCGTGGGGCTGCAGACGGGTGGGGTCCCCCTCGCCGGGCGCATCGCCGGCCATCTCGAGGCGATCTCCGGCGCGCCGGTCCCCCTGGGCCGGCTCGACGTGGCCTTCTACCGGGACGACTTGCGGATCCGGCCGGTTCGTGCCGAGTCGGTGACCGCCATCCCGGCCGAGCTCACGGACCAGGTCGTCGTGCTCGTCGACGACGTTCTCTACACCGGGAGGACGGTGCGCGCCGCCCTCGACGCCTTGACCGACCACGGCCGGGCCCGGGCGGTGCAGCTGGCGGTGCTCGTCGACCGCGGGCATCGTGAGCTGCCGATCCGCCCCGACTACGTCGGCAAGAACCTCCCGACTCGCCGCGACGAGACCGTCGAGGTCGGCGAGTGGGGCGTGGCGATATGCGAGGCGGGGGCATGAGCCGGCCCGGGCTGCTCTCGGTCGCCGAGCTCGGGCGCGACCGCATCGTCGACCTGCTCCACCTCGCCGACTCCTTCGCCGAGGTCGCCGCCCGACCGATCCCGAAGGTGCCGGCCCTTCGCGGGCGGACCGTGGCGACGGTGTTCTTCGAGAGCTCGACGCGGACCCGCCTCTCGTTCGAGGCGGCGGCGAAGCGCCTCTCGGCCGACACGATGACCTTCGCCGCCGCGACGTCCTCGGTCACGAAGGGCGAGTCGTTGCGCGACACCGTCGAGACGATCGACGCGATGGGCGTCGACGCGATGGTCGTCCGCCACGCCTCGGCGGGCGTGCCTGCCCGGGTGGCGGGCTGGGTCCAGGCCGCCGTCGTCAACGCCGGCGACGGCGAGCACGAGCACCCCACCCAGGCCCTCGTCGACTGCTTCACCCTGCGGGAGGCGCTAGCCAGCCGCGCCGGCGGGGAGCCGGCCGACGACTTGAAGGGCCTGCGCATCGCGATCGTCGGCGACGTCCGCCACAGCCGCGTCGCCCGCTCCGACGTGCTCGCCTTCGGCGCCCTCGGTGCCGAGGTCGTCCTCGTCGGGCCCCCCACCCTTCTGCCGCCCTCGACCGAGGGCTGGGGGGTGGCCGTGGGCCACGACCTCGACGCGGTGCTCGGGGAGGTCGACGTCGTGTACCTCCTGCGCATCCAGGCGGAGCGGCTGAGGGAGGCGTTCCTTCCGAGCCTGGAGGAGTACAGCGAACGCTTCGGGCTGACCCGCGCACGTGCACGCAGGCTGCCCGAGGAGCTCGTGGTCATGCACCCGGGGCCGATGGTCCGGGGCGTCGAGATCGACGCCGTGGTTGCCGAATCGGCGCGCAGCCTCGTCACGCGCCAGGTGCACAACGGCGTCGCCGTCCGCATGGCGGTGCTGTTCCACCTCCTCTCGGCCTCGGTCCCTGACGGACCTGGCGGGACGTCGGCCGCGTCCGCACCTGGCCTTCCCGGTGACGGCGCCGGGGCCGCGCCGAGGGAGGGCGACCGTGGCTGAGGTGCGCCTTCCGACTGTCGTCGTGCGCGGCGGGCTCGTGGTCGGCGCGGCCGGCACGGCGCGCGCCGACGTCCTCGTCGAGGCTGGGACGGTCGTCGCGCTCGGACCGGGGCTCGACGTGCCCCGCGGCGCGACGGTCCTCGACGCCGGCGGCTGCCTCGTCGGTCCCGGGCTCGTCGACCTCCACGCCCACTTGCGCGAGCCGGGCCACGAGGAGGCCGAGACCGTCGAGACCGGCTCGCGCGCCGCCGCGATCGGCGGCTACTCAGCCGTCGTCGCGATGGCGAACACCGACCCGCCGACCGACTGCGCGGCTGCCGTCCGCGCCGTGGCCGATCTCGCCAAGCGAGCCCTCGTCGAGGTCGCCGTTGCCGGGGCGATCACCAAAGGGCGCGCCGGGGAGCGCTTGGCGCCCCTCGCCGAGATGGCGGCGCTCGGGGTCCGGCTCTTCAGCGACGACGGTCGCGGCGTCGAGCACGCCGGGCTGATGCGCCGGGCGCTCGAGTACGCGCGGCCCCTCGGCGTGCTGCTCGCGCAGCACTGCGAGGACGAGGACCTCGTCGCCGGTGGCGTGATGCACGAAGGGGCGTGGTCGAGCCGCCTCGGCCTTCCCGGCCAGCCTGCCCTCGCCGAGGAGTCGATGCTCGCCCGGGACCTCGACCTGGTCCGGCTGACCGGCGCGCCGATGCACTTCCTCCACCTCTCGACGGCACGCTCGGTCGACCTCCTCAGGCAGGCCCGCGCCGAGGGCCTGCCGGTGACGGCGGAGGCGACGCCGCACCACCTGACGCTCACCGACGCCGAGGTGGCGGGCTTCGACCCCCTCTACCGGGTCAACCCGCCGCTGCGCCCCGCCGCCGACGTCGCCGCGGTGCGCGCCGGCCTGCTCGACGGGACGATCGACGCCGTCGCGACCGACCACGCGCCGCACCCCCATGACGCGAAGGAGCTCCCCTTCGACCAGGCGCCGCCGGGAATGACCGGACTCGAGACGGCGCTCTCGGTCGCCTATTCCGCCTTGTGCCTCGGGCCCGGGGAGGAAGCGCCTGGCTGGCTCGGGACGGAGGCGGCGCTGCGGCACGCCGGCGTGGCCGATCTCTTCCGCCTCATGTCGACCCGGCCGGCAGCGATCTCGGGCCTCGACGAAAAAAGTGGCCACGGCGGGCCGCTCGCCCCGGGCGCCGCCGGCCACGTCTGCGTCTTCGACCCGAACGAGCGGTGGCGGGTGGTCGCCGGCGCCGGCGCGAGCCGCAGCGACAACACGCCTTTTGCCGGGAAGGAGCTCGCCGGGCGCGTCCGCCACACGGTCGTCGCCGGAGAGCCGGTCGTCGTAGAGGGCAAGGCGCAGCGATGACCCGCCGGCGTCCCGAGGCGCTCGTCGTGCTCGCCGACGGGACGACCTTTGCCGGCGAAGCCTTCGGCACCCTCGCCGAGGGGGAGGCGACGGTCGCCACGGGCGAGCTCGTGTTCAACACGGCGATGTCTGGCTACCAGGAGATCGTCACCGATCCCTCCTACGCCGGGCAGGTGATCGCCTTCACCTATCCCCACATCGGCAACTACGGCGTGAGCGGTGCCGACGAGGAGGCCCGGAGGCCCTTCTGCCGCGGGATCGTCGTCCGCGACCTCGCCAGCCGGCCGAGCAGCTGGCGCGCCGAGGGCGGCCTCGAGTCCTTCCTCGAAGCGCACGGCCTCGGGGGCGTCAGCGGCGTCGACACGAGGCGGCTCACGCGGCACGTCCGGGAGGCCGGGGCGATGCCCTGTGCCCTCGGGACCGCGCCCGAGGCCGAGCTGCGCCTCGCGGCGAAGTCGGAGCCGGGGACCGAGGGCGTCGACCTGGTCGGCGAGGTGACGACCGCGAAGGCCTACCAGGTGCCTGGCGGCCCGCTCCGGGTCGTGGCGTACGACTTCGGCGTGAAGGCGACCATGCTGCGGAACCTCTCCCGCTTCGCCACGGTCGAGGTCGTCCCGGCAACGACGCCGGCGGCCGAGGTCCTCTCGCTCCGGCCCGACGGGGTCCTCCTCTCGAACGGGCCCGGCGACCCTGCCGCACTCACGCACCTCGTCGGGGCGGTGAAGGAGCTCCTCGGCGAGGTCCCGGTCTTCGGGATCTGCCTCGGTCACCAGCTGCTCGCCGCCGCCCTCGGGGCGAGCACCTACAAGCTGCACTTCGGCCACCACGGGGCGAACCACCCGGTCCGTCGGCTCTCGACCGGGGAGGTCGAGGTGACCAGCCAGAACCACGGCTACGCCGTCGACGCCGCCTCCCTCGCCGAGGCGCCGGAGGCGGTCGAGGTGACGCATCTCAACCTGAACGACGGCGTCGTCGAGGGGATCGCCTGCCGGAGGCTCCGCGCTTTCGCCGTCCAGTACCATCCCGAGGCGGGCCCAGGCCCCCACGACGCCCGCTATCTCTTCGGCGAGTTCCGCGGGCTCATGGAGGGGCGCGCGCTGGCGGAGCCGCGTTCGTGATGCCGCGGCGCGACGACATCTCGACGATCCTCGTCCTCGGGTCCGGGCCGATCGTCATCGGCCAGGCGTGCGAGTTCGACTACTCCGGCACCCAGGCCTGCCGGGTCCTCCGCGAGGAGGGCTACCGGGTCGTGCTCGTCAACTCCAACCCCGCGACGATCATGACCGATCCCGGCCTCGCCGACCGGACCTACGTCGAGCCGCTCGTCCCCGACGTCGTCGCCGCGATCGTCGAGCGGGAGCGGCCCGACGCCGTCCTTCCGACGATGGGCGGTCAGACGGCGCTCAACCTCGCGGTGGCGCTGCACACCTCGGGCGTGCTCGAGCGCTTCGGCGTCGAGCTCGTCGGCGCGAGCCTGGAGGCGATCGAGACCGCCGAGGACCGGGAGCGGTTCAAGAATGCGATGACCGAGATCGGCCTTGCCGTTCCGGACTCCGGCTTCGCCCACGACCTCGACGAGGCGCTTGCCATCGGCGAGAGCGTCGGCTTCCCGGCGATGGTGCGGCCCTCGTTCATCCTCGGCGGCGCGGGCACCGGCATCGCCGAGGACGAGGAGACCTTCCGACGCCTCGCCGCCGAGGGTATCGCCGCCTCGCCCATCGGCGAGATCCTGGTCGAGCGCTCGATCGCCGGCTGGAAGGAGTACGAGCTCGAGGTGATGCGCGACGCGCACGACAACTGCGTCGTGGTCTGCTCGATCGAGAACCTCGACCCGATGGGAGTCCACACCGGCGACTCGATCACGGTCGCGCCCCAACAGACCCTCTCGGACGTGGAGTACCAGGCGATGCGCGACGACGCCTTCGCCGTGCTGCGCCGGGTGGGGGTGGAGACCGGCGGCTCCAACGTCCAGTTCGCGGTG
>DAHVLW010000064.1:0-11014 GCA_027320205.1 Acidimicrobiaceae bacterium | reverse complement strand
CGCCCGGATGCGCCCGACGATCTCGTGCCCGGGGACGAGCGGCTCGCGCACCACGAAGGAGCCGACGGCGCCGTCGTGGAAGTAGTGGAGGTCCGATCCGCAGATCCCGCCGAGGGCGACGGCCACCGTCACCCCTCCATGACCGGGCGACGGGTCCGGCCGGTGCTCGAGGCGCAGGTCCGACGCGCCGTGGATGACGCAGGCGCGCATCGACGGCAGCTCAGGAGCTGCTCGGGCAGACGGTGTGTCGCGGTGGCATCCGCAACGTCACGAGATACCGGAGGACGTAGCCGTCGACGCAGGCGCTGAAGAAATAGGCCGTGTGCCCGGGACCGTTGCGCGTGAGGAGCTCTGCGTGGTCGAGCTGGTGAGAGACCGCGACCGCCCACTCATAGGGGGTGGCCGGGTCGCCCGTCGAGCCGACGAGCAGGATCTCAGGGCTGCCCGGGGCATGGATCGGCGCCGGCCGGCCCTGGGGCGGGACCGGCCAGTAGGCGCAGGAAAGGGTCCCCCATGCCTCGCTCGCCCCGAAGTCCGGCTCGCTCTTCGCGAGCTCGGCGGCCAGGCGCTCGTAGCTCGAGAGGTCGACCGGCGACGGCCGATCGAGGCAATCTGTCGCCACGCCGGCGGCGATCTGGTTCTGGAACTGGCCGTTCGACTGGAGACCCTCGTAGCTGTAGGCGATCGCCGCCAGGAGGCCACCATCACCGCCGAGCGCCTGGACGAGCCCCTCGGCAAGATCGGGCCAGGTCCGGTTGCTGTAGAGGCTGCCCGCGATCGCCGTCTCGGCGACGCCGAGAGTGAGCGGCACGGTCCCGCCGTACTTCGGCTTGAGCTGCGCCGGGATGCTTCGACCCCCGGCGAGGTCGGACATCAGCGTCCTGTAGGCGGCGGTCGCCCCGCCGGGCAGCAGGCTCTTGCACGTCGAGTTGCGCGGGCACCATGCGAAGAAGTCGTGCAGGTCGGTCTCGAACCCGGCGCCCTGCTGGCGGTCCGCTTCCGTCGTCGACAGCGCCGGGTCCACCACTCCGTCGAGGACCGCCGCCCGAAGGTGGGTCGGGTAGCGCTCGGCGTAGAGCTCGCCGAGATATGTCCCGTAGGAGAAGCCGAGGTAGTTGAGCTTCGCCTCACCGAGAGCGGCGCGCAGGCGGTCCATGTCCTCGACCGTCGCAGCGCTACCCATGTTCTCGAGGAGCAACTTCGGCGTGTGCGCCGCGCAGGCGGCGACGAATGACTTGGTCGCCGCAACCACCGTGCCGACTTCCGAGGGCGTCGCCGGCGCCGGGTTGAGGCCGATGAGCTTGCGGATGCCAGCGGCGTCGACGCAGCGAACCGGGTCGCTCTCGCCGACGCCGCGGGGGTCGAAGCTCACGAGGTTGAACTCGCTTCGCAGGCCTGCGGGAAACGGCGTCTGCTCGAGGAACGAGACGCCCGAGCCCCCGGGTCCGCCCGGATTCATCACGAGGTCGCCGACCGGATGGGCGCTCGTCGAGGGCAGTTCGACGACGGCGAGGCCGAGGCGGCCCCGCGACGGCGCGGCGTAGTCGATCGGCACCTCGAGCGTCGCGCAGCGGAACTTCTTGTCGCACGGGCGCCACGACAGCGCGAGGACGGGCGCCGGCGTCGCGGCGACGGGACTCCTCTCAGGGCTCGCGGCGGCCGGCTGGGGGGCGAACCCGGCGACGGCGGCGCTCGCCGACAGCGCCGCGGCGCCTGCCAGCGCGCAGCGCGCCCGCGCCGGATGCACGGTGCGCCGTCGGTCGGGTCGCGGGCGCAGAGCCCGCAACCGGGCGAGAAGCTGGATCATGCGAGGAGCTCCTCCAGGCTCTCGACGACGACGTCGGCGCCCGCGGCAGCAAGATCAGCTCCCGGCACCCGGCGTGTCACGCCGATGACCAGGCCGAAGTTTCCCGCCTTGCCGGCCGAGACGCCGGCGGTCGCGTCGTCGCCGACGGCGGCGCTCTGCGCCGGTACTCTGAGCTTCGCCGCGGCGAAGAGATAGGTGTCGGCAGCTGGCTTCGGGCGAAGGCCACGCCGCGCGAGCACGCCGTCCACTTCGGCGTCGAACAGCTCGGCGATGCGGCCCGCCTCGAGCACCGCCCGGCAGTTCTCGCTCGCGGAGACGACCGCTGTCCGGCGCCCGGCCCCACGGAGCGCCTCGAGGAGCTCTATCGAGCCGGGGAACACCCGAACCCCCCCCGAGGCGAGAAGGCTCAGGAATCGCGAGCTCTTCGCCCCGGCGAGCGAGGCGACCGTGTGCGAGCCCGGTCGGTCGAGCGGGCCGCCTTCCGGAATGGTGATCCCCCGTGAGGCGAGAAAGGCGCGCACGCCCTCGGCCTGCGGCTTGCCGTCGACATAGCGCGCGAAGTCGACGACGGCGTCGAACGGCCGCCAGCGCGCCTCGTCGGCCGGGCCAGAAGGCCGGTCGGCAGACTGGATCAGCTCGTCGAAGACCTCCTTCCAGGCCCGAGCGTGCAGCGCCGCGGTGTCGGTGAGGACGCCGTCGAGCTCGAAGAGCCAAGCGCTCGGCGGTCGGGCGGCTGGCACGAGCCGGGCGTCGTCCACGCCGACCAGTATCGCGGCATGCCGGCCGCGTCAGCTCGGCGCGCCCCGACTGTCCCCGTCGGCCCTGAGTTCGGCCCTGAACCTCGACCGCCCTGAGCCGCCGCCCGTCATCGGCCTCCGCCCGGCCCGCCCTCGACGCGAAGTGCTCGCCGGGCCTCCTCGAGCTCGTCCCTGCCGACTCCCGGCGCCGGCTGTCGGACGTCGAGCTGCTCGACAGCGTGGACGAGGATCCCGCCGACGAGGGCCCGCGTCGTGCGCTTGTGATCGGCGGGCACGACGTACCAGGGCGCCCAGGGGGTCGACGTCGCGGTGATCGCCTCCTCGTAGGCGCCCTGGTACTCCTCGAAGTGCTCCCGCTCGGCAAGGTCGGCGGTCGAGAACTTCCACTGCTTCGCCGGATCCTCGAGCCGCTCGAGGAACCGCCGCCGCTGCTCCTCCTTGGAGACGTGGAGGAAGAGCTTGACGAGATGCGTCCCGTTGCGCTCGAGGTGGCGTTCGAAGGCGTTGACGTCCTCGTAGCGCTCGCGCCACAGCCGATCCCCCGAGGCGTGCCCCGGCGGCAGGCGCTCGGCGTCGAGGAGCTCGGGGTGGACGCGGACGACGAGGACCTCCTCGTAGTACGAGCGGTTGAAGATCCCGATGCGCCCGCGTTCGGGCAGAGCCTTGACGCAGCGCCAGAGGAAGTCGTGGTCGAGCTCCTCGGTGCTCGGTTGCTTGAACGAGGCGACCTCGCAACCCTGGGGGTTGACCCCGGACATGACGTGCTAGATGGTCCCGTCCTTGCACGCCGCGTCGAGTGCCTGGAGTATGACGAGGATCGCCCAGGTGTCGCTGGCGTAGAGCAGCTCCTGCGCCGCCGCGAGCTCCTCCTTGAACTGCTCGAGCTCCTCCTCCGCGGCCTCGCCGCCGCGTCCGCCGGCGCGCCACGCCGCATTCGTGCTCCTCGTGCTCCGGCGGCCGAGGCCGGCCTCGTGGCCCGGCCGGACGACCAGCTCCTCGATCACCTCTTTGGACAGGGCCAACTGGACCACCTCCGCGTCATGCCATCCCACCGCTCACGCCGCGCCCACCCGGCGCCGGTCCCTTGGCGAGCGCCTCGACCGCCTCCTCGACGGACGCGAACAGGAGCTCGGGGCCGATGTCGGCGATGAGGCCGCTGTGCTTGAGGTCGTGGTGGACGAGGTGCGAGGAGCGGGCGATCGCCGTCGTCACCCCGGCGCCCCGTAGCTCGCGTGCGAGCTCCCCGAGTCGCCGTGCACCGGTGTAGTCGATCTCTGGGACGCCGTCGGCGTCGAGGACGAGCGCCCGGACGGGCTCGGCCTGGGAGCGCACGAGCCCGCGGATGCGCTGGGCGACGTGCTCGGCGTTGCCGAACCAGAGCGGCGCGTACAGGAGGTAGACGAGGACGCCCGAGACCTGCTCGGTCGGCCGGCCGACGTCCGGCGGGATCCAGTGGGTCGTCCCCGGCTCGCGCCCGAGCACGGCGTCGCGCGGGCGGGCGGCGCGCCAGGTGCGCTCCGCGAGGGAGAGCAGCACGGCGACGAGGACCCCTTGCTCGATCCCGACGAGGGCCACCACGACCAGCGTGACGACGGCGAGGAAGAGCTCGAGGAGGTCGAAGCGCCAGATCGCGCGCAGCTCCCGGAGGCGGAGCAGCCTCGTCGCGACGAAGAGGAGGATCGCCCCGAGCGTCGCGTCGGGGAGGTCGTGCAACAGGCCCGTCGCGAACAGCGCGACGAGGAGCACGAGCGCCGCCGCGACGACCCCGCTCAGCTGCGTTCTGCCTCCTGACGCCCGGACGACCTCCGTCCTCGGTGGGCTCGAGTCGACGGCGAAGCTTCCGAGCATTCCGGCGCCGAGGCTGCTGGCGCCGAGCGCGAGGAGGTCGCGGTCGAGCTCGCCGGACGAGGGCGCCACGCCGCCGGAGCGCACGGTCGCCGTCGTCTGGGCGACGCAGACGAAGGCGATCGTCAGGGCGGGCACGAGCAGGTGCCGTGCGTCGGTCCAGGACCCCGAGGGGAACGCCACCGCCGGGAGGCCGCCGTGCAGCGCGCCGACGACGGCGACGCCGTGAGCGACGAGGTGGAACGCCGCGACGGCGCCCGTCGAGACGACGAGCCCGGCGAGGGCGCCCGGGATGCGGCGGTCGACGCGCTCGGCGAGGACGATGCAGCCGAGGACGCCCGCCGCGATCGCGCCGTCGATGCCGTGGACGTCGTGGAGCTGGTCGACGATCAACCGGAGGCGGTCCAGCGTCGACGACCCGCCGCCCGGCAGGCCGAGGACGGCCGGGATCTCCCGCACGAGGATCTCGACGCCGATCCCGGCGAGGACACCCGTGACGACCGGCGTCGACATGAGCTCGGAGATCCAACCGAGCCGCAGCAGCCCGACGGCGGCGAGCACGGCCCCGACCATCAGCGCGAGCAGCGAGACGAGATGGAGGTAGCGGGCGGATCCGGTGACCGCGACGCCCGCCACGGCGGCGGCGATGATCGGCGCGATCGTCGAGTCGGCGCCGACGGAGGTCCAGCGGTCCGGGCCGAGCAGCGCGAACAGCGCCGAGCCCACGACGAAGGCATAGAGACCCGCTGCCGCCGGCATCCCCGCCAGCCGGGCGGTGGCCATCTGCTCCGGGACGGCGATCGCGAGCAGGGTCAGGCCCGCGAGGACGTCGGGCCCGAGCGCAGCAGGGCGCAGTCCTCGCATGCTCGGCGCGATCATCCGTAGCCCTTCGCGCGTCCGTACCACCTGACGTGCCAGATTGCAGGGGCTCAAGCGGCGTGGCAAGCGGCGCTCGTCACTCCGCCCGTCGTGGTGGCGTTCGGGGGGCGTCAAGCCCGTGATCGGTGCTCGGCGGGCGTCCGCGCGCTGGACGTTGGGGGCCCTCGTCACGGCGGGGGCGGTCGTGGGCGCGCTCCAGCTGTCGACGCGCGCTGGTGGCCTGCTCCCGGCCAAGTCCCTCGGGCCGCCAACCGCGCGGAGCAGGACATGGGCACGCGCGACGGGGTCGGTCGGCGCGCGGGCCAGGGCGCACGCCCCGAGCCCGTTCGAGGTCGTCGGCGAGCTGCCGGCGGCGGGCGACGCCTCAGTTGACGGCGCGGCTGCCATCGTCGTGCGTCTCTCGCACAGCCTCGGGCCCATGCGCACGCCGCCGCGGGTGACGCCGGAGGTTCCCGGGCGCTGGTACGTGCTCCGCAACGAGCTCGTATTCCGTCCCCGCGGCGCCTTTCTCCCGGGCACGAGGGTGACCGTGTCGGTGCTCGCAGGACCGTCCGGGCCCCACGACCGCGGCGGGCAACCTCTGCGACGGCGCTTCGGCTGGTCCTACACCGTCGGGACCGGCACGCTGCTCGGCGCCGAGCAGATGCTCGCGACGCTCGGCTACCTCCCGGCCCGCTTCCACCCGGACGGGACCGCGCCGCTCGGCCGCTTCGCACGCGAGCGGGAGGTCTTCCTGCCGCTGCGCGGTCGCTGGGCCTTCGACTGGCCGGCTCCCGCGCCGCTTCGTGCCCAGTGGGCCCCGGGCCGACCGAGCCCGGTCGCGACCGGTGCGCTGATGGCCTTCCAGAGCGTCGCGGCGCTCCCGATGACCGGGGCGCTCGACCCGCAGACCTGGGCGGCGCTGCTCCGCGCCGTCGCCGCGCCGGGGACAAGGGGCAATCCGAACGGCTACAGCTACGCGCTCGTCGAGAAGTCCAGCCCCGAGACGCTGACGGTCTGGAACGACGGTCGGGTCCTCCTCGAGACGCCGGCGAACACCGGGATCACCGCCGCCCCGACCGCCGACGGGACCTTCCCGGTCTACGAGCGGCTCGCCACCCAGGTGATGAGGGGCGTCAACCCCGACGGGGTCCCCTACGCCGACCCGGTCGCCTGGGTCGCCTACTTCAACGGCGGCGACGCGGTCCACTACATCGCACGAGCCTCGTACGGCTGGCCCCAGAGCCTCGGCTGCGTGGAGCTGCCATGGGCCGCGGCCGAGAAGGTCTGGCCCTACCTCACCTACGGAACGCTCGTCACCGTGGCGGGATGACCGCCGTCCGTCCCGACCAGGGCTAGCGCCTCGTCTGGCGGGTCGCGCCGGCGCGCCCGCTCGACTGCGCACGTGCCGCCGGCAGCGCGCGCCGATTCGATCGTCCGGCCCCGTTCGATCGTCCGGCCCCGCCCGCCTCGCCGTGCCCCTCGAGGATCTCACGCAGGGTGAGCGCGAGCACGCGCTCCGCCGACGCGGCCGAGCGCCCGAGGCGGCCGCGGAGGTAGTCCCACCACTCCCACGACGTGACGGCGTCGAGCGCGTCGAGCGTCGTCCGCGACTCACCGTCGGGCCCGGAGAGCTCGGTCGCGAACGACTCCCCGAGGAACCGGCGCCGCAGGTCGCGCTCGCGGTCCAGCTCCTCCGCAGGGACGCCGGAGCGGGTCTCGTCGGCGAGCGCGGCCCTGCGGATTGGCGTCAGCTCCTCGTTGCGCCACCTCGTGCGGCGGCAGACGGCGCGCAACCGCTCGTCCAGGTCCGCCGCCGGGTCGACCGGCTCGAGGACGCGCTCGTTGCGCGCCAGCTCGAGGTCGAGCGCGGTGCGCCTGAGATCCTCCACGTCCTCGAAGTGGTGGTAGACGGTCCTGAGCGCCACACCGGCGCGCTCGGCGACCGTCTGTGCCGTCGGCAGCAGGTTTCCCTCGGCGACGAGCTCGAGCAGCGCCTCGACGACCTCGAGGCGCGTGCGCTCTCCTCGCGCCCGCCGGCCGTCGATCGAGACCGGCTTGATATCGGTCTGCCCGCCCCGGGCGCGAGCGCGCTGGCGTGCCAGAGACGGGCGCGCACCACCGTTCGCAGAGGCCACGACACTGAGGGTAGTAGCCGTGCAAGCGGAACGGTACGCGGCCATGGCGGTGCCTCGCCGGTGCCCCCTGTTGCGCCGCAGGGTCGAAAGTCACATTCTTGCTGGTCGCGTGGCATTGGCGAGCTTCTGCACCGTTAAATGCATGCAGGAACCGTGATCGAAGCGAGCGACAGCTCGGGCGCCTGTGCCCGTCCGGCTCGTTCGGAGGTCGACGTGGGCGACGAGCAGCTGTTCGAGAGCGTGGGCGGGTCGAGCGGGGCGGCCGCCGGCGGCTCGGGAGAGGACGGGGCGACCGGGCTCCCCGACGCCGTCGGCCTCTACCTCGACGCGATCGGGCGCCACGAGCTGCTCGACAGCAGGGAGGAGCAACGTCTCGGCCGACGGGTGCAGCTCGGTCTTCGTGCCGAGCGGCTGCTCTCGACCCGTCGCCCGATTGGTCGCCGGCGGCGCGAGCTCGAAGGAGCGGTGCGCGCCGGCAAGACTGCACGAGCGGCCTTCGTCGAGGCGAACCTCCGGCTCGTCGTCGCGATCGCCAAGAGCTACCAACACCGCGGGCTCGACCTCGCCGACTTGATCCAAGAGGGCAACCTCGGGCTGATCCGTGCCGTCGAGCGCTTCGACTGGCGCCGCGGCTTCCGCTTCTCGACCTACGCGAGCTGGTGGATCCGCCAGACGATCACCCGGGCGATCGCAAACGACTCCTCGGTCCTGCGCCTGCCTGTCCACGTGCGCGAGCAGCTCTCGGCGTTGACTCGACTCCGAGATGAGCTCCAGGCCCGCCTCGGGCGCTCCGCGACCCTCGAGGAGCTCTCAGCGGAGTCGGGTATCGAGGACCGGCGCATCCTCGAGCTCCTCGACGTCGGCCGGCGACCGGTCTCGCTGTCCTCCCCGATCGGGGACGGGGAATCCGAGCTGGGTGAGCTCATCGTCGACCGCGGCACGGGCCCGGAGGCCGCGGCGACGCGCCGCGACGGCGACGAAGCGCTCGGGCGAACGCTCGCGGCGCTCCGCCCCGCCGAGGCGAAGGTGATCCGCCTGCGCTACGGGCTCGACGGGGGTGAGCCGCGGACCCTCGAGCAGGTCGGATCGCTCCTCGGGGTGACACGCGAGCGAGTCCGGCAGATCGAGTGTCGGGCGCTCGCCCACCTGCGGCATTCCGGGCTGGCGAACCCCGACGCCGAGGCAAGCGCCCGGACCGCCTCCTGACGGGCGCCGCCGCTCAGCCGCCGGCGAGCAAGCTCGGGACGACGAGCCACATGACCTGCCCTGCCCCGGGCGCGAGCGCCTCCCAGTGGTCCTCGTCGAAGTCGATCCGCAGCATCGCAGCCGTCGGCAGCCGTAGGCGGGCACCGCCGACGAGCGCGCCCGCCAGGCTCGACAAGGTCGGCTCGTGACCGACGACGAGCAGCACGCCAGTATCGTCCCGCTCGCGCCGGAGCAGGTCGAGGACCTCGTCCGGTCCGGCGTACAGCTCGGGACAGGTCTCGACCGGGCAGCTCCAACCACCGGCCTCCATCGCCAGCCGGAGCGTCGACGCGGCGCGCAACGCCGGCGACGTCAGCGCCCGATCGGGAAGCTCCCGCGAACGGGCGAGGAGCTGTCCCATCGCCTTGGCGGCGCGCCGTCCCCTCCTCGACAGCGGCCGCTCGGCGTCGTCGGCGGCGACGGCACGCCAGTCGGACTTGGCGTGCCGGAGCATGATCAGCGAGCGCACCGTCACATTCTCGGGCTTCGCGCGCAGCCGATGTGCGCCCGAGCGCCGGTATCACGCCGGGCGTTCGAACGGCCACTGCCGGCCGGCTGCAGCTGACAACCCTTCCCCGGCGGGCAGTCGGGACCGCGCGAGGATGGACGGGTGCTGCGACGCCTCGCCGACGTCGAGGACCTGCGCGTCTCGCGCATCGACCTGTGGTGGTCGGACGCCTTCTCGCGGGAGAATCTCGCCAACTCAGGCTTTCCTGAGGCATGCGCCATCCTCGCCGAGGCAGGCGAGCGCGACCCCGGAAGCGTCGCCCTCCGCGACACGTCGGGCTTCGGGGCGGACGCCAGCCGGAGCCTGTACCGCGAGGAGCTCATGCTCACCGCCGTCACCTGGGACTACCGTCTCGGCAACCTCTTCGGGAGCCGGGGCGACCCCGGCGTCGGCGCGGGGCGGGCAGTGCCGGCGCTCGTCGTGCGCTTCTATGCCGGCGACGACGTCGTGGCGCTCGCGGCGCCGCACGAGCAGTGGACACGCCAGGCCGGCAACCGGACCTCCTACGAGCTGCACACGATCCGCGACACCCTCGGCATGCTCAGCAGGGACGACCAGAAGCGGTTCTTCGGCCGATCTCTCTGAAACCGTGCCGCGCCTCGCGCGGCGCCTACGGCTCACCCGACGCCGGCGGCCACGAGGACGTCACGCATCCCCGATGTTGCGAGCTCCGGGTCACGGAGGAGCCCTGCCGCGTCGGCGAGTCGCAGCACCTCCGCGAGGTGCGGTGTCGAGCGGGCACTCTCGAGGTTCTCCCTCCCGGACACGGCCTCCTCGACCGCTGCGGACTGCCCTGCGAGGCCGATGGCACGTCGCACGCGGCGAGGATGGCGCAGCGCGTCAATGCCGGCGACCCGCAGCGAGCCGCCGTCGGGGCGGAGCAGCGTCGCGACGGCTCGGACGAACGTCGTCTTGCAGGCGCCGTCCGGGCCAAGCAGTACGACGACCCGTCCGGATCTCGCCACGAGATCGAGGCCGTCGAGGGCCGTCGTCTTCCCGGAGCGCTTGGCCAGGCCATGCGCCTCGATGATCGGGGCCATCACTTCCTTCTTGGGATCGTGGGCGCTTGGGATCGTGGGCGGCAGGAGAGCCCGCAGCGGCTCCGGCGACCGTGACGGCGGCACTGGCAAGTCGTCCGTCATACCGCCGTTTCCCTGGCTCAGGACCGAGGATCATCGCCTGGTCCGGCGACATCTTCGGCGCCTACCTCGGAGCGAGCGCGCACGAGGAGGAGTTGATGGCCCGCTCCGCCGGCGAGCTACCCGTGGAGGGCTTCGCCGGGATGCTGAGCAGCTGGCTGCGCCCGCTCCCGGCGGCCCAGCACCCGAGCATCGTCGCCCTCGCCGGCGAGCTGACCGCCGGAAGCGCCGACGAGCGCTTCGAATGGGGCCTCGACCTGCTGCTTCGCGGCCTCGAGACCCACGCGCGCCGCGGCGGGCGGGCGCAGCGCTCCGGCGGCTCGCCGCGCGCCAACGGCTCGGCGTCGCGCCACCCCGGCGTGGCGCGGCGCGGCGGAGTTAGGACCTCCGGCCCTACTGGTTCCAGCGGGCGCCCCTTACCCTTAGCACTGCTAAGAAGGGGAGGGTGCCGTGCGCTCGACGACACCGACACGCTCGGAGGACGTCGGCCCGCGCTACAAGTGGGTCGTCCTGTCGAACACTACGATCGGCGTGCTGCTCGCCACGATCAACTCGACGAGCCTCATGATCGCGCTCCCCGTGATCTTCCGCGGCATCCACCTGGACCCGCTCGAGTCGGCGAACTTCCCCTATCTCTTGTGGATCCTCATGAGCTACATGCTCGTGATGGCGGCCGTCGTCGTCACGGTGGGGCGGATCGGCGACATCTTCGGCCG
>DAHVLW010000285.1:0-3780 GCA_027320205.1 Acidimicrobiaceae bacterium | reverse complement strand
ACAACGCGGCCTTCGCTGCCCTGGGCTTGGACTGGGTCTACGTCGCCTTCCCGGTCGCCGCAGGGCGTGCCTCGGACGCGCTCGCCGGGGCGAAGGCGCTCGGAGTGCGGGGGCTGTCGGTGACGATGCCGCACAAGGAGGGGGTGGCCGTCGCCGCCGACGAGCGCTCGGAGGTCGTCGAGCGCCTCGGCGCGGCCAACACCGTCGTCGTCCGCCACGGCCTCGCCGTTGCCGAGTCGACCGACGGCGCGGGGCTGCTCGCCGACCTCGCCGACGAGGCCGGCTTCGACCCGGCGGGACGGCGCTGCCTGGTCATCGGCGCAGGGGGCGCGGCACGGTCCGCCGTGCTGGCGCTGGCCGAGGCGGGCGCCTCGGAGGTTGTCGTCGTCAACAGGACGGCTCGTCGCGCCGAGCGGGCAGCGGCGCTCGCCGGGCGGGCGGGCCGGGTCGGCACTCGCGCCGATCTCGGCGAGGCCGAGCTCGTCGTGAAGGCGACGCCGCCGGGAATGACCGGCGTCGAGGACGAGCCGGCGGGCGGGAGCCCGGGGGAGCGAGGTGGCGTCGAGGGGGTCCTGCCAGGAGCGGACACCTCGGGCGGGAGGGGCGCCTCGGGCGGAGAGCTGCTCGGACCGGGCCAGCTCGCCGTCGATCTCGTGTACGCCCCGGCGACGACGCCGTTCCTCGACGCGGCGCGCAGCAGGGGCGCGACGGCGCGCAACGGGCTCGGGATGCTCGTCAGGCAGGCGGCGCTCCAGCTGGAGCTGTGGACCGGCGAGCGCGCTCCGCTCCAGGCGATGTGGGACGCGGCACGCGGGGCCGTCCCGCCGCTCGGAAACTAGCCTTGCACGTCGTGGCCGCCCACGTCCTGGACCGCAGCGCGGGCCTCCGCACGCGGCGCGAAGAGCGCGGCGCGCTGGCGCTCGTCCGCCACGTCGACGTCGTGCTGGTCGCAGCCACCCTCTCGCTGGCCGCGCTCGGCGTCATCGTCGTCTACGCGGCGACGAAGGGGGACTTCCCCCTCGAGCCGACCTACTACGCGAAGCGGCAGCTCGTCTTCTGCGTCGCCGGGTTCTTCGTCATGGTCGCGGTCGCCGCGATCGACTTCAGGCGGATCGCGTACTGGGCCGAGGTCGTCTACGGTGCGGTGCTGCTGTCGCTGCTCGCCGTGCTCGCCATCGGCCGCTCCGTCGGCGCGGGGACGGGGGCGGTGTCCTCCGGCGTCGCACAGCGCTGGATCAGCCTCGGGCCCGTCCAGCTCCAGCCGTCGGAGTTCGCCGTGCTCGCGGTGATCGGCCTCCTCGCAGTGAAGCTCGGCCGGCGGGCCGCCGATCTCCGGCTGCGCCGCATCCTGGTGCCGCTCGTGCTCACCGCCGTGGTCGGGCTGCTCATCGTCAAGCAGCCGGACCTCGGCACCGCCGTCGTGCTCCTCGTCGTCGTGCTCGCGATGCTCGTCGTCGCCGGCGTCAAGGCCCGCCACCTCGTCCTGCTGCTCGTCCTCGGCGGGCTTGCCTTCTTCGCCGGCGTCGAGCTGCACCTCGTGCACGCCAGCCAGCTCCAGCGGCTCACGAGCTTCCTCCACCCGAACTCGGGGGCGATGAGCGCCAACTACCAGGAGGATCTCGCCAAGCAGGCGATCGGGTCCGGCGGGCTGAAAGGGACGGGCCTGTTCCGCGGCCTGTACACCAACCTGAACTACGTGCCGGAGCAGTCCACCGACTTCATCTTCGCGACGGTCGGCGAGCAGCTCGGCTTCGTCGGCTCGGCGGCGATCATCGGGCTGTACGCGGTGGTCGCCCTGCGAATGCTGCGCGCCGCCCAGTCGGCGAGGGAGCCCGTCGGGCGGTTGCTGTGCACCGGGATGCTCGCCTTCCTCGTCTTCTCGGTCTTCGAGAACATCGGGATGAACATCGGCCTCATGCCGGTGACGGGGATCCCGCTCCCGTTCCTCTCCTACGGCGGCTCGGCGATCGTCGTGCTCTTCGGCGCCGTCGGTGTCGTCCTCAACGTCGAGATGCGGCGGCACCGCTACCGGTGAGCAGCGAGCTCGGCGAGGCGGCGGTGGTGGCCGGGACCCGGGAGGCGCCGGGCGCCGGCGAGGCCGGCGAGGCGGAGGAAGCCGGAGGGCCGCATGCGGCCGGCGAGATGGACGACGTCCTCGCCGATGCCGACGGGGACGCCGACGCGGACGCGGACCTCGCCGGGGCCGGCGAGGAGGAGCTGCTCGGCTTCACGCCGGTCCGTTTCGTCGATGTCAGCGTCGTCCTTCCGAGCACCAATCCCGTCGTCGTTCTCGAGGAGCTCGGGTCCCCGCGGCGCCGCCTCAGGATCCCGGTCGGCCAGGCTGAGGGGGTCGCGATCGCCTACGCCGCCAAGCAGGTCGCGACGCCGAAGCCGCTCACGCACGAGCTGTTCGTCTCCGCGCTCGAAGCGTTCGGTCTCACGCTCGAGCACGTGCGGGTGACCGAGGTCCACAAGGCGTCGTTCAGCGCCGAGCTCGTCCTCTCCGGGCCCTGGGGGACGCGGACCCTCGCCTGCAGGCCGTCGGATGGCATCGCCCTGGCGCTGCGACAGCAGCTTGGCGCCCCGATCGTGGTCGCCCCCCACGTGCTCGACGAGGCAGGAGAGCTCCCCGCGGAGACCTAGCGGCCGCGGGGAGCTCGGGCCCGCGCCGGAGAGGCGACCGCACTGGTCTGGGTCCTGAAGACCGCCTCACTCGCCTTGCTGCCCTCGTCGGATATGCGCATCAGCAGCGCGAGCAGGACGTAGTTGGCGACGAGGGATGATCCGCCGTAGGAGACGAACGGCAAGGTCATCCCCGTGTCGGGGAGGAGGCGCGTCGGCCCCGCCATGATGATCAGCGCCTGGAAGCCGAGCGTCACCGTGAGCCCGATTGCCGCCAGCTTGGCGAACTCCGAGCGCGCCCGGAGCGCCGTGCGCAGCCCCGCCCCGACGAGAAGGACGTAGCCGACGAGCACCGCCGACGTCCCGGCGAGGCCGAGCTCCTCGCCGATCGCCGAGAAGATGTAGTCGCTCGTCGCGATGGGGAGGACACCCGGCTGCTGCACGAGGCCGAGCCCGAGGCCGGTGCCCCACAGCCCGCCGCGCCCGAAGGCGAGCTCCCCCTGCACCGGCTGGTAGCCGGTGCCGAGCGGGTGCGCCCAGGGGTCGAGCCAGACGCTGATCCGCTCGCTCACCTGCCCGAGCAGGTGGGACGCGAGGAAGGCCCCGGCGGCGAAGAGCACGAAGCCGGCGACGACGTACGTCCAGCGGCCCGTCGTCACCCACAAGAGGGCGAGGAAGACGGCGAAGAGGAGGAGCGAGAAGCCGACGTCCCGCTCGGCGAGGATCACGAGGAGCGAGATCACCCATGCGACGGCGACGGGCCCGAACGCCCGGAGGTCGGGGAGGAGGTGGTCGCCGATGCGGCGCGTCGGGGTCGTGAGCAGCTCGCGCTTCTCGACGAAGTAGGAGGCGAAGAAGAGCACGAGGAGGAGCTTGGCGATCTCCACCGGCTGGAAGGAGATCGAGTGGAACGACACCCAGAGCTTCGCCCCGTAGGCGTTCTGGTCAGCGGGGCTGCGTCCGACGACCGGCAGAAGGGGTGCGACGAGCATGACCAGCGCCAGCGCCAGCAGCAGGTAGCGGTAGCGCTCGAGGTCGCGTGAGCGGCGGAGCGCGAAGAGGACGACGGTGTAGATCACGAGCCCGATCGCGATCCAGCCGAGCTGCTGGCCGGCTTCGTGGGGGTCGAGGGCCTCGATCATCACGTAGCCGATCCCG
>DAHVLW010000256.1:0-3447 GCA_027320205.1 Acidimicrobiaceae bacterium | reverse complement strand
GAGTCCGACGTCTGGGTCGCCAACTACAACGCCCCCGGCCAGGTCGTGATCGCCGGCTCGCCCGAGGGGATCGAGCGCGCCGGCGACGTCGCGCGCGGCCTCGGCGCCAAGCGTCTCGTCGCGATCCCCGTCGGCGGGGCATTCCACACGCCGTACATGGCGCCCGCCCGCGACCGGCTGCGCAAGGCGCTCGCCGGTGCGACCTTCCGCGAGCCAGCGCCGGCGGTGGTCGCCAACGTCGACGCCCGGACCCACCTCGACCCGGCCGAGTGGCCGAGCCTGCTCTCGGCGCAGCTCTGCAGCCCCGTGCGCTGGCATCAGACCCTGGAGGCCCTCTACGGCACGGGCGCACGCACCTTCGTCGAGCTCGGGCCCGGCGGCGTGCTCACCGGCCTCGCGAAGCGCGTGCTGCCGCGTGAGGGCACGCTCGCGGTCTCGGTCGCGACGCCTGAGGAGCTCGAGCAGCTCGTCGAGCGGCTCGCCGCCCCCGCCGCGGCGGCAAGCCGGGTCCGTGAGCGCTACACCATGACCGAGCGGCTCGTCGTCTCGCCGGCAACCGGTCCGTTCAGCCCCGCCCCAGACTGCGCGCCGGCGCTGCCGAGCCTCTCGCGGCGTGCGGCGCGCCCGACGGAGCCGATCCGGGTCGGCGTCGGCGACCTCATCGGATGGGCCGGCGCGGCCGAGATCCGCTCGGCCTTCGCGGGGAGCCTGGAAGGCGTGCTCGTCCTCCCCGGCGAGCGCGTCGTCGCCGGCCAGCCGGTCGCGTGGCTGCGGGCCGAAGGCGAGACGGCGGGAGCGGCGGATGCAGGGCGGCCTGCGGCGACCGGCACCCGCCGCGCCGTCCGGGAGCAGCGGGACGAGGAGCGTGGCCCGGCGGTGAGCCGGCGGGGTGCTGCGGCGAGCCGGCAGCGCTGATGGGCTCGGCGATCACCGGATGGGGGGAGGCGCTCCCAGAGCGCGTCGTCACGAACGCCGAGTTCGAGGCGCGTCTCGACACGACCGACGAGTGGATCGTCACGAGGACGGGCATCCGCGAGCGGCGCATGGGGGGCACGACGGGAGAGCTCGCGATCAAGGCCGGCTGGGCGGCGCTGAAGTGCGCCGGGATCGACGGCGCCGGCATCGACCTGCTCGTGCTGGCGACGACGACGCCGGATCGCGCCGCCCCGGCGACGTCGGCGGCGGTCCACGACACGCTCGGCTGCTCCGGAACCGCCTTCGACCTCAACGCCGCCTGCGCCGGCTTCGTCTACGCCTTGGTCGTCGCCGACAATCTCCTCGACAAGACGCACCGCCGGGCGCTCGTGATCGGTGCCGACACCCTCTCGCACATCACGGACCAGGACGACCGCGCGACGGCCGTGCTCTTCGGCGACGGCGCCGGCGCCGTGGTGCTCGAGCGCGGCGGCGCAGACGACTTCGTCCTCGCCTACGACCTCGGCGTCGACGGGTCGGCCACCCCGCTCCTCTATGCCGACCACGGCGGCTACATCAAGATGGCCGGCCGCGAGGTCTACCGGCGCGCGGTGCGCGCCGAGATCGTCTCGATCGAGCGGGTGCTCGCCGACGCGGGCGTCCGCCCGGACGACATCGCGCTGTTCGTCCCGCACCAGGCCAACGCGCGGATCATCGAGGCCGTGAACGAGCGGATCGGCATCGCGATGGAGAAGACCGCGATCGTCCTCGACCGCACCGGCAACACCTCGTCGGCGTCGATCCCTCTCGCCCTGGCGCACGCTGCCGACGCCGGGCGCCTCGCCGAGGGCGATCTCGTCCTGCTCTCGGGGTTCGGAGCAGGTATGACCTGGGCGAGCGCCATCATCCGCTGGGGGCGACGGGGAGCCGGCCGGTGAGCACTCCCCTGACCGGCGTCGCCGTCGGGCGTCGCCTCACCTCGCTGGCGGCGAGGTGACCAGCCGCGTCGCCCTGGTCACGGGCGGTTCTCGCGGGATCGGCCTCGCAGCTGCGCGGCGCCTCGCACGCCGGGGCGACGAGGTCGTGGTCACCTACCGGTCGACGCCGCCCGAGGGCGGCACGCCCCTCGGCAGCTCGGCCGGCACGCCCCCGGGCGCTGCCGCCACCGTGCCGGCCCTCGCCTGCGTGCGCTGCGACGTCACCTCGCCGGAGGACGTGGACGCCGCCTTCGGCGAGGTCGAGAGGTCCCTCGGCACCGTCGAGGTCCTCGTCTGCGCAGCCGGGATCACGGACGACACGCTCCTGCTCCGCATGGGCGAGGACCGCTGGTCGCGGGTGATCGAGACCGACCTCACCGCCTGCTACCGGACGGTGCGCCGGGCGCTCGGCGCGATGGTTCGGGCGCGCTCTGGCCGGATCGTGCTCGTGTCCTCGGTGGTCGCGTTCGCGGGAAACCCGGGCCAGGCCAATTACGCCGCGGCGAAGGCCGGCCTCGTCGGCTTCGCCCGATCGCTCGCCCGGGAGGTGGCGAGCCGATCGATCACGGTCAACGTCGTCGCGCCCGGGCTCGTCGCCACGGACATGCTCGCCGCCCTCGGCGAGGAGCGGACCGGCGCCCTTGCGTCCCAGGTCCCCCTCGGCCGCGTCGGCGAGCCCGAGGAGGTGGCGGCCGCCGTAGAGTTCCTCGCGTCGCCGGAGGCGAGCTACGTCACCGGCGCAGTGCTCGCCGTCGACGGCGGCCTCGGCATGGGGCACTGAGGACCTGCGGACGCGCGCGTGGTAAGACAGCTAGCCCGGCTCGACGGAGCCGGGGGCAGAGGAGGCGAGCACGTGGCAGACGACGCGACCTTCGAGAAGTTCCGGGCCTGCGCCGTGGAGGTGCTGCAGGTCCCGGCGGAGAAGATCGTCCCCGAGGCGCGCTTCGGCGACGATCTCGACGCCGACAGCCTCGACCTCGTCGAGCTCGTCATGGCGCTCGAGGAGTCCTTCGACGTCACCGTCGAGGAGACCGAGCTCCAGGGCGTCGAGACCGTCGGCCAGGCGTACGAGCTCATCACCGGGAAGCTTTGAGCCCGCAGCCGCTCCCTCGAAGGCGCGTCGTCGTCACCGGCGTCGGCGTCGCGTCCTGCGCCGGGATCGGGAGCGACGCCTTCTTCGAGGGGATCTGCGGCCCCGCGCCCGAAGGAGAGCGGCGGGTGGCGGGCTTCGACCCGAGTCGGTGGCTCGACGCCAAAGAGGCGCGCCGGATGGACCGCTTCGCCCAGCTCTCGGTCGCGAGCGCCGAGATGGCGCTCGACGACGCCGGCGCGCTCGAGGTCGACCCCGATCGCGCCGGGGTCGTCTTCGGCACGGGAGTCGGCGGGATGACGACGCTCCAGCAGCAGATCACGGTGCTCGTCGAGCGCGGCCCGCGTTTCGTCTCGCCGTTCCTCGTCCCAATGATGATGGGCAACGCGGGCGCCGCCGCGATATCGATGCGGCTGGGCTGGCGGGGGCCCTGCGAGACGGTGGTCACGGCCTGCGCGGCGGGCA
>DAHVLW010000244.1:0-4125 GCA_027320205.1 Acidimicrobiaceae bacterium | reverse complement strand
TGGCGCACGTGCTCGAGGCACAAGGTCACAGGCCCGAAGGCATGGACAGGACGAGGCGACCTTCCCCGCCGACCACTCCAGCCGAGCGCGGAACCCGAGTCAAGAGGACGGCTTGACAGCGCGTCGTCCATAGGGAATCAGTCGAGCACGATCTCGCCGTCCTTCGCCTCGACGCGCACCCTGTCGCCGTCGGAGTACCGTCCCTCGAGGATCGCCATCGCCAGGCGGTCGCCGATCTCCTTCTGGATGAGGCGCTTCAGCGGTCGCGCTCCGAACACCGGGTCGTAGCCGCGCTCGGCGAGCAGCGTGCGCGCCTCGGGCGAGACGTCGAGCTCGAGACGGCGGTCGGCGACCCGGCGCGCCAGGGTGTCGAGCTGGATGTCGACGATCCTGGCCAGGTCCTCTCGCTCCAGCGGCCGGAAGCGCACGATCTCGTCGATCCGGTTGACGAGCTCGGGCCTGAAGAGATCGAGCGGGTCGCCCCGCAGGTTCGAGGTCATCACGAGCACGACGTTGGTGAAGTCGACCGTCCGGCCCTGGCCGTCGGTGAGCCTTCCGTCGTCGAGCACCTCGAGGAGGAGGTTGAACACGTCGGCGTGCGCCTTCTCGACCTCGTCGAGGAGCACGACGGCGTAGGGCCGGCGGCGGACCGCCTCGGTGAGCTGGCCGCCCTCCTCGTAGCCGACGTAGCCGGGCGGCGCGCCGACGAGGCGCGCGACGGAGTGCTTCTCCTGGTACTCGCCCATGTCGATGCGCACCATCGCCCGCTCGTCGTCGAAGAGGAACGCGGCGAGCGCCCGGGCGAGCTCGGTCTTCCCGACGCCCGTCGGCCCGAGGAAGAGGAACGAGCCGATCGGACGGTGCGGGTCGGAGAGGCCCGCGCGGCTGCGGCGGATGGCGTTCGCCACCGCGGCCACCGCCTCGTCCTGGCCGACGACGCGCTGGTGGAGCACGTCCTCCATCCGTACGAGCTTGGCTACCTCGCCTTCCATCAGGCGGCTGACGGGGACGCCCGTCCAGCGCGCGACGACCTCGGCGACGTCTTCGGCGTCGACCTCCTCCTTCAGCATCCGCTGGTGGCTCTGCAGCTCGGCGAGGCGCGCCGTCGACTCGGCGATCTGGGCCTCGAGACCGGGCAGCTGCCCGTAGCGGATCTCCGCCGCCGCACCGAGCTCCCCGTCGCGCTCGTTGCGCTCTGCGTCGACGCGGCGCGACTCGAGCGTGCCCTTGAGCTCGCGGATGCGGGTGATGGCGTCACGCTCGGCCTGCCAGTGGGCGGTCATAGCCGCCTCCTCCTCGCGCAGGTTGGCGAGCTCCTCCTCGATGCGCGCCAGCCGCTCGGTCGACGCGGCGTCGGTCTCCTTCGCGAGGGCGACGCGCTCGATCTCGAGCTGGCGGATGCGCCGGGTCACGACGTCGATCTCGGTCGGCATCGAGTCGATCTCGATGCGCAGCCGGCTCGCCGCCTCGTCGACGAGGTCGATGGCCTTGTCGGGGAGGAAGCGGCCGCTCACGTAGCGGTCCGACAGCACCGCCGCGGCGACGAGGGCGGCATCCTGGATGCGTACGCCGTGGTGGACCTCGTAACGCTCCTTCAGCCCGCGGAGGATCGCCACCGTGTCCTCGACCGACGGGGGGCCGACGTAGACGGGCTGGAAGCGCCGCTCGAGCGCTGCGTCCTTCTCGATGTGCTTCCGGTACTCGTCGAGCGTCGTGGCGCCGATCATCCGCAATTCGCCGCGGGCGAGCATCGGCTTGATCATGTTGCCCGCGTCCATCGCCCCCTCGGCCGCGCCGGCGCCGACGATCGTGTGCAGCTCGTCGATGAAGGTGACCACGCCGCCCTCGGCGTCGGTGATCTCCTTCAGCACCGCCTGCAGGCGCTCCTCGAACTCGCCGCGGTACTTGGCGCCGGCGACCATCGCCGAGAGGTCGAGCGCGATGAGCCGCTTGCCGCGCAGGCTCTCGGGGACGTCGCGCTCGACGATGCGCGTCGCGAGGCCCTCGACGATCGCCGTCTTGCCGACCCCCGGCTCGCCGATCAGCACGGGGTTGTTCTTCGAGCGCCGCGAGAGGACCTGCACGACGCGGCGGATCTCCTCGTCGCGCCCGATCACCGGGTCGAGCCGCCCCTGGCGCGCGAGCTCGGTGAGATCGCGCCCGTACTTCGCCAGCGCCTGGTAGGACTGCTCGGGGTCCGGGGTGGTCACCCTGTGGCTGCCGCGCACCGCCCGCAGCGCCGCGAGCAGCGCGTCGCGGCCGGTGCCGAGCTCCTCCGGCAGGGCGAGGAGCATGTGCTCGACCGAGAGGTACTCGTCGCCCATCTCCGCCTGCGCCTTCCGGGCACGCTCGAACGCCGCAAGCAGGTCCCGGCCGACCTGCGGCGCGGTGCCGCCGTAGGCGCGGGCCAGCGTGGAGAGGGACTCCTCGAGACGGTTGCGCACCGTGAGAGGAGCGATCCCGAGGCGGTCGAGCACCGGCACTGTCACCCCGCCCGGCTGGGCGAGCGCGGCGAGCAGGAAGTGCGCGGGCGCGATCTCGGCGTGGCGCGCCTCCTCCGCGGCGCGGGACGCCTCCTGGAAGGCCTCCCGGGTCTTGAGCGTCCAACGGTTCGGCTCGAGTGGCATCGGTGACAAAGCTCCTTCGGCGGGGCGGCGCCCCGCGTCCGTCATCCGCGCCAGCGGGCCGGCAGCCGCTCGGCGCGCAGCGGGACGAGATCCCGCCGGTAGTGGCGATGGGTGCGCTCGACCGCCTCGAGCGCCTCGGCACGGACCCGGTCGAGCTCGTCCCGGACAGCGGCGAGCTGCGACTCGAGCCAGAGCAGGCGGCGGACTCCCTCGAGGTTGACGCCCTCGGCGGTGAGCTCCTGGATGCGTCGGAGCCGGGCGATGTCCTCGTCGGAGTAGCGCCGGTTGCCCCCTCCGGTGCGGGCGGGGTCGAGGAGCCCCTTGCGCTCGTAGATGCGGAGCGTCTGGGGATGGACACCGACGAGCTCGGCCGCGACCGAGATGACGTAGACGGCTCGGGCCGATCGCGTCCCGTCGTATCCAGGCGCCACGTCGATCACACGCCGAGGTGCGCCCGCGGCTCGCCGGTGGACGCCTTGGCGAGCGCCTCGACCGCCCTGCGCTCGGCGTCGGACATCCGGCTCGGGACGACGACGTCGACCGTCACGAGAAGGTCCCCGGCGCGCCCGTCGAGTTGCAGTCCCCGCCCGCGCACTCGCAGCGTCTTCCCGGAGCGCGTCCCGGGCGCGACCTTGAGCTTCACCGGCTTGTCGAGCGACGGCACGGTGATCGTCGCCCCGAGCGCCGCCTCGGGGAAGGTCACCGGGACCGTCAGCGTGAGGTCGGCTCCCCGGCGGCCGAAGATCGGGTGCGGCGCGACGCGGACGGTGACGAACAGGTCGCCGGCCGGGCCGCCGGCCATCCCCGGCTCACCGCGGCCCTTGACCTTGATCCGCTGGCCGTCGTCGACACCGGCGGGAATGCGCACCTTGACCTGGCGCTCCCGGCGCTGCACGCCGGTGCCGAAGCAGACCGGGCAGGGGTCGGTGATCTTGGTCCCCCGGCCGTGGCAGTCGGGACAGGGCGCGGCGAGCGAGAACAGGCCCTGGTTGTCGTTGACGACGCCGCGGCCCCCGCACCGTGGGCAGGTGACCGGCGTCGTGCCCGGCCGCGAGCCGCTCCCGCCGCAGCTGGCGCACGGGACGTTGCTCCGGACGTTCACCGAGGTGACGACGCCGCCTATCGCCTCCTCGAACGACAGGTGCAGCTCCGCCTCGAGGTCGGCGCCGCGCACGCCCGCCGAGGCTCCCCGGCGACGCCCGCCCGGCTGGCGGAATATCCCGCCGAAGAGGTCGGCGAGGTCGTCAACCTTGAAGTTGAACCCGCCCGGGCCGGCCCCGCCGAAGCCGGCGCCGGCGGCGCCGAGGCGGCGGACCTCGTCGTACTCCTTGCGCTTCTCGGCGTCGCCGAGCACGTCGTAGGCGGCGCTGATCTCCTTGAAGCGGTCCTCCGAGCCCGGATGGGCGTCGGGGTGGTACTGCTTGGCCAGCTTGCGGTACGAGCGCGAGATCTCCTTCTCGGTCGCCTCCGGCGAGACGCCGAGCACCTTGTAGTAGTC
>DAHVLW010000220.1:0-14383 GCA_027320205.1 Acidimicrobiaceae bacterium | reverse complement strand
GTCCTCGCCGGGGCCGCCGCCTGGGCGATGTTCGCCGACCCACGGGCCCGGATGGCCTTTGCCGCGGCGGTGCTCTGCCTCTCCGCCGACTCGCACGCCGACGTCGCCGCGGAATGCGGGGCGATCGCCCCGGGCCTCGCGCCCGTGATGCACTCGCTGCTCGAGGCGAGCGCCCGCTGGCGGGAGGCGCCGCAGGCGCGGCGCGAGGTCGCCGCTGCGACCGGCAGGCGCGTGCTCGTCGTCGATCGCGGGCGCAACTCGCTGCGGACGACTGCGCTGGTCGCCCTGCTCGCGCGGCTCGGGCACGACGTGACCTTCGCTCAGCCGCTGCCCGCTCAGGCGTCAGCGGAGCTGCTGGCGGCCCTTGGAGTGACCGTGCGCGGCTGGTCGGAGCCCGGCTCCGGCGATCCCTGGCGCCCGGCGTGCGAATCGGCGCTCGCGTGGCTCGCGGCCGAGGCGCCGTTCGACATCGTGGTCGTCGAGCGCTCGACAGCCGAGACGCTGCCCGCCCTCCGCCGGCTCCTGCAGCTCGCCGCCCTCGTGCTCGACGTCGGCTCGGAGGCCGTGCCCGGCGACGACCTCGCCCCGGCCGAGCTCGTGCTCTCCTCCGCGCCGGGCGTGCCGGCCGGCGCGAGCCAGCCGGTCGTCACGCTCGACATCCCCCTGGACGCGGTGCTCGGACCGTCGCCCGCGCCTTCGGCCGAGGTCCGCTACGGCCTCTGCCTCGTCGGGTCCCTGCGCGACGCCACCGACGGCGCGCCGTCCTCGCTGCTGAGGGCGATCCGCCCCGGCCTCGAAGCCCTGACCGCGGGCGAGCCTCTCGCCGTCCTCGGCGACGACCCCGGAGCCGTGCTCGCGGGCGCGCTGCCCGAGTCATGCGTCGCGGGCAACCCCGCCGACCCGCGCCCGTGGCTCGCCGCCTCGCGACTCGTCCTCGTGATGAGCGGTCCGGGGGCCGGGGAGTGGCTCGCGGCCGCACGGACGTGCGGAACGCCCGCCGCCGTCCTTCCACCGGACCCGGCCGCAGCCCTCGAGCTGCTCCACACGCTCGAGCCACTCCGCGCCGGAGGACCGCAGCCGACGGGCGAGCGCCCGATCGCACACGGCCTGCCGGCAGATCCGCTCTCCGGTCTCCGCGCTCGCCCTCGGCGACAGGTAAAGCCCGGGTCGAGCGGCTCCCGCCCAGAGGTCCGCTTCGTCGGGGGGGTGTTCGGCTTCGAGAGCCTCGCGCAGGTGAACCGCGAGCTCGTGACGCGGCTCGCGCGGCGAAGCGCGGGCTTCGCGGTCACTGCCGTCACTTCGGAGCCCGGCCCCCATCCGCCAGACTCCGTGGCGGCGCTCCGCGGCGTCCGCGTCCTCCGCTCGGCGCCATCCTCTCCGGCCGACGTCGAGATCCGTCACCATTGGCCGCCGGACTTCAGCCCGGTGACCGCCGGGCGGCTCGTGCTGATCCAGCCGTGGGAGTTCGGCGGGCTCCCAGCTGAGTGGATCGGGCCGCTCCGCGACGTCGTCGACGAGCTCTGGGTGCCGAGCCGCTGGGTGCGCGAGTGCGCCGTCAGGAGCGGGGTCGCTCCCGAGATGGTCCACGTCGTACCGAACGGCGTCGACGTGGACCGTTTCCGACCCGAAGGGCCCCCGTACCGGCTGCGGACCAAGAAGCGGACGAAGCTCCTCTTCGTCGGGGGGATGATCCAGCGCAAGGGCGTCGACGCGCTGCTCGAGGCGTACCTGTCGACCTTCGACCAGTCCGACGACGTCTGCCTGGTCATCAAGCCCTTCGGATCAGCCTCGGTCTACAGCAACCAGTCGCTCGAGCGCGAGGTTCGCCAGGCGGCGGCCGGGAGCGCAGCCGAGATCGAGCTCGTCGACGGCGACCTCGGGTTCGACGACATGGCCGCGCTCTACCGGAGCTGTGATACCCTCGTCCACCCCTACCGAGGTGAGGGCTTCGGTCTTCCGATCGCCGAGGCGCTCGCCTCGGGCCTGCCCGTCGTCGTCCCCGACGGGGGCGCCTGCCTCGACTTCTGCGACGACGACGATGCCTGGCTCGTCCCGGCGCGCGAGGTGGCGATCCTTCCCGGCAACTGGACGCCCTCGCCGCCGGGCAACTGGTGGCTGGAACCGAGCCGAAGGGCGCTCGCCCAGGCGATGCGGGCGGTCGTCGAGGAGCCGAGGCTCGCGCAGGCAAAGGGCGCCGAAGGAAGACGCCGGATCGTCGAGCACTTCAGCTGGGACGCCGTCGTCGACACCGCGACCGGACGACTCGGGTCGCTGCTGGAGGGCGACACCGTCCAGGCGTGCTGCACGACGGGTGACTCCAGGCGCACCGAGGAGGGAAGCGCGGCATGAGCGCCACGACGAAGACACGAGCAAGGCGCCATCCGGTCCCGACCACCGCTGGACGTCGCGTCGCCCCCGGAAAGCCGTGGCCATCGGGTATCGTCACCTGGTGGGGCCCGATCCTCACACCGACGAGCATCGGGGCGGAGGCCCGAGGCTTCGTGAAGCACCTCGCCAAGCTCGGGCTGCCCCTGAAGGCGGTTCCCCTCCAGACGGACCGCGCCTTCGCCGAGCGGATCGGCACCGACGATCGCGAGCTGTTCCTCGACATCGTCGCCTCCCTGCAGCTCGCCGACTCGCACCCGGTACTGGCCGTGTCCCACCTTCCCGCCTTCGAGTGCTCCGGTCGGGTTCCCCGATCCGACTACACCATCGCGCGTACCTCGTGGGCGACGACGGCCCCCCACCCCGCGATGCTCGCGGGCCTCGGCGCCGTCGACGAGATCTGGGTACCGGACACCTTCAGCGAACGCATCTTTCGCGACATCGAGCTCACCCCACCGATCCACGTGCTCGGGCCCGGCGTCGACGTCCAGGAGTTCCGGCCCGGCCTCGAACCGCTCCCGATCCGTGGACGCCGGGGCTTCACCTTCCTCGCCGCGCTCGACTTCGAACGCCGGGCAGGATGGGACGTGCTGTTCACCGCCTGGTCCCGTGCCTTCGAGCCCGACGACGATGTCAGCCTGGTGCTCGCAGCCTCGCAGCCCGGCGGTGCCGGCGTGGGGGGCGACGACGGTGGCGGAGAGCATCCCATCCTCGATGAGCACCTCGCTCAGCTCGGCCTCGACAGGTCACGCCTCGCGCCCGTCCTTCTCGCCCCGGCGGTGGGCGCCGGCACGGGAACGGCCAGGCTCCTGGCCGCGGCGGACTGCTACGTCGCCCCGGCCCGGGCCGAGCCCTCCACGATCCGCCACCTCCAGGCGATGGCAAGCGGGCTGACCGTGATCGCCACCCGCTTCGGCGGGAACCTCGAGCTGATGAGCGACTCGAACTCCCTTCTTCTCGATGTCGACGACCTTGTACGCATCGACGCGGGCTCGGGGATGCCGCGCCACGTCGGCCAGCGCTGGCCCGAACCGTCGACCGAGCACCTCGCCGGCCTGCTCCGCCGGGTCGTGGCCGACAGCGAGCTGCGCGGCAGGATCGGGGGGAACGCGCGGTCCGACGTCGAGCGACGCTGGCAGTGGCACCATGCCGCCGAACGGGCGCGTGCCCGGCTGCTCGAGCTGCTCGGAAGCGTCAAGGCGAACGCGAGCGAGCACCAGGCCGCGAGCGACGCCCGTCGAGGTCGGCCCGCAAGCCCGCCGATCGTCGCATCGCAAGCCGCTTCGGGCCGGGCCGGGGGCGCTGCCGGCGACGCGAAGGCCACTTCGCGCGACGTCGTCAGCGGCGCCGAGCGCTCGGCAGTCGACCCGGGGCGAGACAAGGAGGAGTCTTCGGTCGACGGCGTTCAGGCGGCGGGGGAAGAGTCCGAGGAGCACCTGCCCGAGGCACGGGTCATCGGGCTCTTCGCGACTCCCGTGGGCCTCGGCGAGGCTGCACGCCGCACGCTCGTCGCGATGGAGGCCGCGGGCATCGTGTGCAGCACGGTGGTGGTCAACACGAACGGGATCGAGGCCTGCGTGCCCTTCGCGAGCCGTGTCCGTGACTCGACGCCCGACACCGTCGCGGTCGCCTGCATCAACCCCGACATCCTCCTCCACCTCGTCTCCGCCGAAGGGCTGGGGTTCCTCGACGGCGCCTACCGCATCGGCCTGTGGCACTGGGAGCTCGAGACCTTCCCGGCGGGCTTGAAGCCGGCGTTCACCTGCGTCGACGAGGTGTGGGTGTCGAGCGAGCACACCCGCAGGGTGATCGATGCACACACCAAGAATCCCGTCGTCGTGATGCCCATGCCGATCGCCTGGCGCAGCGTGCCGCGTTTCGGCAGGGCTGAGCTCGGACTGCCGGAGGGCTTCCTCTTCGGGTTCTCGTTCGACTTCCGCTCCCTCGCCTCGAGGAAGAACCCGGCCGGTCTCGTGGAGGCGTTCTCGCGGGCGTTCGCCCCAGGCGAAGGGCCGCGACTCGTGATCAAGTCGGCGGACGGCGACCAGATGCCGGCCGACCGCGACGCCCTGGTGCGGCTCATAGGCTCGCGGGAGGACATCATCTTCATCGACCGCCGTTTCAGCGCTGAAGCACAGAGCTCGCTCATCGGGCAGCTCGACTGCTACGTCTCGCTGCACAGGGCCGAGGGGTTCGGCCTCACCATGGCGGAGGCCATGTCGTGGGGAAGGCCGGTGGTCGCGACGGGCTGGTCGGGAAACCTCGACTACATGACGGAAGAGAACTCCTACCTCGTGCCCTGGCGCGCCGGGAGCGTCCCGGAGGGGTCGTACAACCTGCCGCCGGGATCGATGTGGGCGGACCCCGACGTCGATGCCGCCGCGGGGATCCTCCGCCACATCTGGTTGCACCAAGAGGAGGCACGAGAGCGGGGAGAGCGTGGGCGGTCCTCGATACGCGCGACGCATGGCATCGAGGCAGCCGCGGCGGTCGCCCGGGCGCGCTTCGAGAGAATCGGGGCAAGGACAAGGAGCACCGGCCGATGACGATGACACTGCCGCAGAGCCGCGCGCTCGAGATCCTCGCCAGCGCCCCGGGCGTGACGCGCCTCAGCGACAACGAGCGCGCCCTGATGACGGTCCGCTGCCGGGACGCCGACCACATCGAGAAGGTCCCCGATGCCGGGTCGCTGCGGCAGCTCGAGGATGGGCGGGGCGTACAGGTGATGCACAACGGCGTGCTCGTCGAAGCAGGCGGCTACTTCGGGGCGTGGACGGCGTACATCATCCGCGAGCTCCGCGGTCACCACGAGCCCCAGGAGGAGAAGGTCTTCCACGAGGTCCTTCAGCGCATCCCCGCCGGGGGATCGATGATCGAGCTCGGGTGCTTCTGGGCCTACTACTCGCTCTGGTTCCACCAGAAGATTGCCGGAGCGAGGAACGTCTGCTGCGAGCCCGACCCGGCCAACCTCGCGCTCGGCGCCCGCAACGCGGCGCTCAACGGGGCGTCCATGGAGCTGCTGCCCGGGGTCGTCGGTCAGGTGCACGGCACCCCGGTGAGCTTCGTCACCGAGGTCGACCGGCGGGTCGTGACCCTGCCCGTCGTGACTGTGGACGGGCTGATGGTCGAACGAGGATGGGAGCGGCTGGACCTGCTCCACCTCGACGTCCAGGGCGCCGAGCTCGACGCCCTGCGAGGCGCGCGCGGCGCGATCCGCTCTGGGTCGCTCCGCTTCGTCTTCGTCTCGACCCACCACTGGTCGATATCCGGAAACCCCGACATCCACGCCGATTGCCTGCGCTTCTTCGAGCGCTACGGAGGTCACGTCGTCGCGTCGCACACCGTCGCCGAGTCCTACAGCGGCGACGGGCTGATCGTCGCTTCCTTCGATGCCGCCGACACCGACTTCCACGTCGAGACGTCGCTCAACCACACAGACCAGTCGCTCTTCCGTCCCTACGAGGAGGACCTCGCGATCCTCGCCCGCGCCCTCGCATGACGACGCGACACACAAAGCGGGGTGCCCGATGACATCACGGATCGTCAGCTACGCCCAGAACCAGGAGGACGTCGTCCTGGCACGGCTGTTCGCCGGCCAGCCGTCCGGCTGCTACCTCGACGCCGGCGCAGCCCATCCGGTGAAGGACTCGGTGACCAAGCACTTCTACGATCGCGGCTGGAGAGGCATCAACATCGAGCCGAACCCGGAGCTGTTCGAGCTGCTCGACGCCGAGCGGCCGGGCGACGTCAACCTGCGCGTCGCCGTCTCGGACGCACCCGGCGAGGCGTCGCTCCACCTCTACGCCGACCCCACGCTATGGGGCGTCGCGACGCTCGACGAGCGAGAGGTGGCGCGCAACCCCCAGTACGCGCGCGCCGTCACCGTCGAGGTGTCGACGTTGGCGATCGTCTGCTCCCAGTTCCTTGGGGACCGGGCCATCGACTTCATGAGCATCGGCGTCGAAGGGCACGAGCGCAATGCCCTCCTCGGCATGGACTGGGAGCGCCAGCGGCCCCGCGTCCTCGTCATCGAGGCGACGCGGCCGAGCTCGCGGGAGCCGACGGAGCACGAATGGGAGGACATCCTGACGGCCGCGGGCTACCGCTTCGTGCTCTTCGACGGACTGAACCGCTTCTACGCCGGCGAGGACGACGACGAGGCGGCGTCGGCGCTCGCTGCACCAGCCAGCGTGCTCGACAACTACATCACCTACGACCACCTCGCGGCGTACGACCGTGCCGACCGCCTCCAGGCGAGCCTCGACGAGCTCCGTGGCCAGACTTCCCAGCTCGCCGAGCTGGCACGCACCCTGAGAGTGCGCTGCGAGCGCCTCGAGGCGGAGCGCATCACCCCTCAAGCTGCTGTGATCGCCAGCCGTTAGGCCCGTCGTGCACAGCTCGCGCGAGGAGCTGGCGCGCGTGGTGCGCGGCCTCTCCAGGGACGGCTCGTGACGAGCCGGCAGAGAGTCGGGCTCTTCGGGGTCCCGGCGGCGGTGATCGTCATCGTCGTCATGCTCGTCGTCCCGCTGCCGACGTTCCTCCTGGACCTGCTCATCTCGCTCAACATCTCCGCCGCGCTGATCATCCTCCTGATGACCATGCACGTCGACAAGGCTCGGGACTTCGGGAGCTTCCCCTCGCTGCTGCTCATCGCCACGATGTTCCGCCTCGCGCTCAACGTGAGCGTGACGCGCCTCGTCCTCCTCCACGGCTATGCCGGCGCCGTCGTCCAGAGCTTCGGGAGCTTCGTCATCGGCGGGAACATCGTCGTCGGGATCGTCGTCTTCCTGATCCTCATCATCATCCAGTTCGTCGTCGTGACCTCCGGCGCCGGGCGCGTCTCGGAGGTCTCGGCGCGCTTCTCGCTGGACGCGATGGGCCCGAAGCTCATCGCCATCGACGGCGAGCTCAACTCCGGCCTCATCGACGAGAAGGAGGCGCTCCGGCGCCGGCGCGAGATCGACGAGACCTCCGAGTTCTACGGCAACATGGACGGCGCGTCGAAGTTCGTGCGTGGTGACGCGATCGCCGCCCTGGTCATCACCGTCATCAACCTCGTGGGCGGCTTCCTCATCGGGGTCATCGAGCACCACCTCCCGGTGAGCAAGGCGGTCCACACCTACTCGGTCCTCTCCGTCGGCGACGGGCTCGTCTCCCAGATCCCGGCCCTCCTGCTCTCCATCTCCACCGGCCTCATCGTCACCCGAGGCAGCGTCGGCGACGACTCCGACTTCGGCAGCGACGTCGTCAACCAGTTCCGCGCGCAACCCCGCGCGCTGCAGATCGCCGGGGCGGCGATGGTGATCCTCGCCGTCGTGCCCGGCCTCCCTCACGTTCCTTTCTTCGTGATCGGCACGATCCTGCTCCTGCTCTCCTCCCGCGTCCGCCGCTCGGTCGACGACCAGGCGGAGAAGGCGCGCGCCAAGGCTGCCGAGGCGGAGGCCGCGAGCCCGGCGACGGCCGACACCCCCCAGGCCCTCGCCCAGGAGATGCGCGCCGAGCGCCTGGAGCTGGAGCTCGCCGCCAACCTCACGCCGCTCGCCGATCCGGAGCACGGCGGCGACCTGCTCGAGCGCGTCAAGGGGCTGAGGCGCAAGCTGGCGATGGAGCGCGGCTTCGCGATCCCGACGGTCCGGACGCACGACAACATCAACCTCCCGCCGAACACCTACGCGATCCGGGCCAACGGCGTCGAGGCCGCACGCGGCGAGGCCTACCCGACGAGGCTCCTCGCCATCGGTCCGGGGATCGAGCTCTTGACAGGGATCGCGACCACCGAGCCTGCCTTCGGGCTCCCGGCGAAATGGATCCCCGCCGAGAGCCGGGAGCAGGCGCTCGCCGTTGCCGGCGTCACGCCGATCGACCCTTCGTCGGCGATCGTCACCCATCTCGGGGAGGTCGTCGCCCGCCACGCGGCGGCGCTTCTCTCGGTGCAGCAGGCCCAGATCCTCCTCGACGCGGCGAAGTCCTCCGATCCGGCCGCCGTCGAGGAGATGAAGCTCGCCCAGGTCTCGCTCGTCGAGCTCCACAAGGTCCTCTGCGCGCTCGTCGACGAGGGCGTGCCGATCGTCGACTTCGTCCGCATCGTCGAGGCCGTGACGGCGCGGTCGCGCCAGCCGAACAAGAGCCACGAGGCGCTCGTCGAGGCGGCGAGGGCGGCGCTCGGGCCGATGATCACGTCCGAGCACTCCCGCGACGGCAGGCTCGCCGCGATCACGGTCGACGCGGCCTTCGAGCAGGTCCTCGCCTACGGCCTGCGCCCGACCGACACCGGCACGGTGCTCGGCGTCGAGCCGCACGTCACCGAGCAGCTCGTCGCCGAGGTGCGCTCTCTCTACGACGCCGCGACCCGCGCCGGGCGCGAGCCCGTCCTCGTCGTCGGCTCGGCTCTCCGCCCGGCGTGCGCCCGCCTGTTCGCCGCGGCGCTCCCGCGCCTCGCGGTGATGTCGGTGAACGAGCTCGGCCGCCAGGTCCAGCTGGAGCGAATCGGGGTGGTGAGCGGTGTCAACGAGTCCGTTGGTGTATGAGGGGCCCGACCCGGAACGCCTGCTGATCGAGGCGTGGAGCCGGCACGGGACATCGGTGCGCATCAGCGAGCCGACGTGCGTGCGCAAGGGCGGCGTCTTCGGGTTCTTCGCCAAGCTCCACTACCGCATCGAGGTGCAGCCGTCGGAGGATGCAGAGCCGGTCGACGGGCGCCGGGCGGCGACCGCGCCCGAGGAGGCGGCGCAGCCGGCGAGCGCCGTCCCGGCGGGCTCACCGACGACGACGGCCGGTGCCCTCGATCGGCTCGTCGAGTCGACGGAAGACCTGCTCGACCTCGACTCCTCCCCGCGGCCGAGCTTCGACGACGTCCTGTCCGGAGTCGCGAGCTCCCTCGGCGACGACCCGAGCCGTCTCGACGTGCCGCTCGTCGACCTCTCGCTGCCAGAGGCCGAGGGCGCCCGAGCCGGGACCGTCGGAGCGGCGACGGCGGCACCGCCTCCGCCGGCCGGGCGGCTCCCGGCCGGCGATGCGTCTTTGCGGGAGACGCTTGCGGAGCGGCTCGCGGACGTCGGCTATCCCGTCGAGCTCCTCGCCCGCCGGGACTTCCCCGGTGAGGGACGCTCCGCCCTCGAGGCGGCCTTCGCCGCACTGCCGGCGCCACCCCCGCTTCCGGCCGGACCCGGCTCGCTCGTCGCCGTCGTCGGCGAGCTCGGGCAGGCCCTGGCCGTCGCCGGCTCGCTCGCCGAGCAGATGGCCCTCGAAGACACAGAGCTCGCGCTGGCGGCGCCCGAGCCACCGGCATTCGCCGTGCCGGATCACCTCCTCGCCACTGATCCCGGGCGCGCACGCGCCCTCGCGCCGGGGTGGCGGCGGGACGCTGCCTGCGCCGTCGCCGTGGCCTGCGGGGGCGCCCCCGCGTCGCCGCAGTGGACGCGGCGCATGCTGCGGGCGCTCAAGCCGACGGCGACCTGGGCGATCGTCAGCGCCACGGCGAAGCCGGAGGACATCGCGCGCCGCGTCGCGGCACTCGGCGGCGTCGACGCCATCGTGCTCGTGGACCTCGACCAGACGGTGACCCCGGTCGCCGCCTGTCGGGTCGGCGTGCCGATCGCCCGGCTCGGTCGCCTCGTGGCAGGCGTCGAGGCCTGGGCCGACGTGGTCGACGACGTGCTCGCACCGCCGGTCGAGGCCGGCAGGCGGGGAAGCGTCCAGGAGCACCAGAAGGAGAGGAGCGCGGTTCGATGCCAGCGGTGAAGCGGTTTGAGCTCGTGGTGGTCGCGGCAGTCGTCGTCTCGCTGCCGTCGCTCGCCCAGGCGTTCTCCGGCGGGATCTCGCTCGCCGCGGCGCTCGTGCGCGTCGGGCTCGCGCTCGTCGTCTGCGGGGCCGTCGGCGCCATCGTCGAGCGGACGATAGACACCTACGCCCGCGACGCGCGCCAGCGTGAGATCGAGCGGCGCGTCGCCCAGGCGATCGAGGCACGCCGGTCGTTCTGGCGCGACCGCGAAGGCTCCTCGCCGCCCGCCGGCGCCGCCTGAGCGAGCCGAGGCCCAAGCAGGCCGCTCCCCGGTCGAGCGGTCACTCCGCGCGTCCCTCAGGCCGCCGGCGCGCGGAGGGTCCGGGGCCGGGCCGTGTCACGCGGATAGGATTCGGCGCGACCGCCGGCGGCAATCCAGGAGGGACGGCGCGTGCTGGTGCTCCGCAGGCGTGCCCGCGAGTCCATCGTCTTCGAGGGGGGTCTTGTCGTCACCCTCGTCGAGGTTGGGCAACACCGGGCGTGGCTGTCCTTCGCCGCACCGTCCATCCCGCTCCCCGTCGTCCTCTCGGCGGCCGCCGCCGGACCTGGCGGCGTCTCTCTCGGCATCCGCTCCCCCGCGAGCATCCGCCGGGACGGCGCCACGGACTTGGTCGAGATCGACGTCTCGCCCGAGGACGGTGACGGCGACGCCGCTCCCGTCCTCCTGCTGACCAAGAAGGTCGGTGGCCACGTCGTCCTGCCCGGGGTCGACCTCCTGGTCCAGGACGTCAACGAGGGTCGCGTCATGCTGTCGGCCGGCGTCGCCGACGTGGCCGGCCGAGTCGGGATCTCGATCTACTCGGTCTCCGCGTCGGAGGCGAAGTTCGGCATCCTTGCTCCGAACGACGTCCGCGTCTACCGGGGCGAGGTCTGGCTGGCGATGCAACGGGCCAACGAGGCGGCGGCGGCCTGGTCCCCGTCCGACATCGCCGCCCTCGCGAAGCCCCCGGCCGACCGTCAGCGGTAGGTGAACGCGAGGGCGTTCGAGGGCCCGGTCTGCGTCACCACCTCGACCGACGCCGTTGCCGACCCCCCGGGTGGAGGTGGCACCGCCGCGATGCAACGCTCCTCGGTCGGGCAGCGCGTCCCGGTCGCACGCCCGTCGAAGGTGACGAGGATCCGCCCGTTCGCGCTGAACAGGCGCGAGCCGACGATCGTGATCGAGCTCCCGGGCGTGCCGCTCGCCGGCTCGAGCGCCGTGATCACCGCGCGCGCGCCCGGCGGCGCGGTGGCGCTGGTCGGCGATGCCGCCGTGGTGGCGGGCCTCGACGACGCCGACCTGGGACCCGAGCGATCCGACCGGGCGGCCGTCGAGGTCGGCTTGCCGGTTGCGTGGACCCGCCCGGATCGCGTCGCCGTACCCCCCGGCCGGCTCTGGGTCGCAGCCCGACGGGACGCCGCGTGTGGCGCCGCCTTCCGCGGGGCGGCCACGAGCGTCACCACGAGGAACGCGAGCGACCCGAGCAGCAGGAGGCCGACGAGGCCGCCGAGTGCGGTGGGCCGCCGCGCCGGGCGCGCGCCGAGCCGTGACCCGGGCCCGAGGCGCGGGCGAGGGCGGTCGGGCATCGTGGGGCCGCCTGCGCGGTCGTCACCGAGCGCGTCGAAGACGAGGCGGCGCTCGCCGTGCCCTCCGGAGCCGTCGCCTTCGCGACCGGTCGGCTCCGCAGGCGCCTTCGGATCGGAATGCGGGCGTTGCGTCACCTCGGCCAGGGTCTCGAGGGCGTGCTCGTACCGCTCGACGGAGCGGTCACGCCTCGACCAGCTCCTGGACCCGATCGCGAGCGCGGCGGCAACGCCGACGGCAAGCACGACGTAGAGCGCGTCCATCGCGTCTCCGCAGCCCGGGGAACACCTGGCACCCGGATGCTACGCGCACCATTGAACCGCCACCCGGCGGCGGGCGGACGTCGCGCGTCGCCGGCACGCGGGCGTCACCAGGTGGACCGGGCCCCGCCGGACGCGGCGGCGGTCGCGGTGCTGTCGCGGCGCGCTCAGAGAGCCGTCGTGCTGGGCTCGTCGCCCGCGCACGACGACCGTGCGTCGACGGGCACCGAGACGCCGTACGGCGAGTCCTGCAGCACGAGCTGCGCGGCCTGGTCCGTCCGGCGGTTCACGACGATCGGCCCCATCAGGTTGACGGTCGGCGACGTGCCGGCACGGCGCGTCACGAGCGCGAGCACCTCGACGTCCTCGCTGGAGCGAAGCCCGAGACGCGCGACGTCGTCCTCGGGGATCTCGACGACGTAGTCGTCGAACAGCGCGCCGGGGGGGACGACGATGAAGCCGACCCCTTCCTCGTCGAGCGAGGTCAGCGACTCGAACGGCTCGTAGGCGTCCCCGAGCGACCGGAGGGCGAAGCGTGAGCTCTTCGGGAAGCCGATCATCGGGTGGGCGAGCAGGAGCTTGCGCGCCCCGGCGATGTCGCCGTCGGCTGCCCTGGGAGCGGTGAGCACGTCGGTCATGGCGTCGTCCTGTGCAGTCGGGATTCAGAGGTACTTCGCAAGCGAGTCGCTCGACAGCTGGGAGGTCGCGTAGAGCGCCTCCTGGAAGGCGGTCTGCTGGAGCTGGAGGTTCGTGAGCGCCTGGGCCATGTTCGTGTCCTGCACCGAACCGAGCTCTTGCTGGAGGGAGGCGACGGAGTTGGTCGCCTGCGTGGAGAACCCCTGGACCGCCTGCTGGTTGGCGCCGAGCACGCCGGCCGCGGTCTCGACGCGGTTGAGCGCGGTGCTCAGGTTCTGGAGATCGGTGCCGGTCACCTGGGCGAGCGCCGCCGAGGCGCCGGAGCGGTTGCCTGCCGTGAGGTCTTGCGACGCCGTGTTGAGGTCGTTGGCGAGCGTCTGCAGGACCCCGACGTTCGGTCCGTCCGTCGTCGTGCCGGCGCCGGAGAGCAGCGAGGTCGTCACGCCGCCGAAGGAGTCGCTGGCACCGGGCGTGCCGGGGCCGAACACCTGCGGCCCGGTCACCGCGACGGCGACCTGTGTCCCGGGGGCGACCGTCCTCGTCGGCGCGACGCCGTTGCCGAGGTAGCTGCCGTTGGCGTCGTAGGCGGCGGTCGCGTTGCCCGTGCCGGCGAAGATCGGCTGGCCGCCTTCCTCGGTCGTGTTCGCGAGGTTCATGAGCTGGTTGAGGGCGCTTCGCACCTGGTCGGCGGTGGAGGTGACCGTCGCCGGCTCGCCCATCAGCGACGAGCCGCTCACGCCCTCGATGACGCTCTTGATGCTCTGCACGACGTCGAGCACGGAGCTCACCGTCGCGTTGCCGAGCGAGAGCCAGCCGACGCCGTCCTGGGCGTTCGAGGAGTACTGGCCGGCCCGCGTCACCGCCCCCTGGAGCTGGAGGAGGTTTGCCGCTCCGGCGGGGTTGTCCGAGGGGACGTTGATCGCGTCGCCGGTCGAGATCTGCTCCTCCAGCGTCGCCATGGCGGTCTGGTCCGTCGTCAACCCGTTGACCATCGTCGTCGCGAGGACGTTCGGCGTGACCATGATCGGCGTCGCCGAGGTGATGGAGGTCATCGCGCCACCTACACCGCTGCCAGGAGCGACTGGATCGTCGAGTCGATGACGCTCACGACCTTCGCGGACGCCTGGTAGTTCGCCTGGTACTGCATGAGGTCGGTGAGCTGGGTGTCCTGGTTGACCCCCGAGACGGCCTGCAGCGCCTGCTGCGCCTGGTTGGCGACGGCCGTCTGGGACGAGACCGCGGCGTTGGCGTTCTGGACGAGGGAGCCGATCCCCTCGACGAGGGTCTGGTACGCCTGGTCCGGGCTCGACAGCGCGCTCGAGCTGCCGTAGACGGTCGTGGAGAGGCGTGCGACGTCGGACGGCGTGCCGAGCTCGGCCATCGACTGCGCGTTCCCGCCGTCGTTGGCATAGCTCACCGATGCGGTCGTCTGGCCCGAGGCGGCCGCGATCAGCGTCGGGTCGGCGACGACGCTGGCGTTCAGGCTGATCCCCGAGGCGGTGTAGGTCGGCGGGCTCGTCGTCGAGTAGCCGGCCGTCGAGCTGCCCTGCTCGAACAGCGGGTTCGCCGCCCCCGACGTCCCCGCGGCGTCGTAGCCTTGGGCGAGCTGGGTGTTGACGGTGTTCGCGAGGTCGTTGGCGACGCCGTTCAGCTGCTGCTCGTACTGCGGGATCGAGACGTTCACCCCCTGCAGCAGCCCGGCGAGCGCTCCTCCCGTGACGGGAGCGGCGACGCCGTCTGCCGCCTGTGAGGACGCCG
>DAHVLW010000213.1:0-6303 GCA_027320205.1 Acidimicrobiaceae bacterium | reverse complement strand
TCCACGAGGTCCTTGGCATCGCGATAGGCGGCGAGCAGCTCGCGCAGTTCCCGGACGAGCGCGCGCTGATCGGGGGTGGTGATGGCAGACTCGAGACGGGAGATCGAGTCGAGGATCTCGATGCTCGGGTAGTGCCCCGAGGTTGCGAGCCTCCTCGAGAGCACGATGTGCCCGTCGAGGATCGAGCGCGCCGCGTCGGCGATCGGCTCGTTCATGTCGTCGCCCTCGACGAGCACGGTGTACAGGCCGGTGATGCTGCCCTGCTCGGCCGCGCCCGCCCGCTCGAGCAGCCGCGGCAGCAGGGAGAACACCGACGGTGGGTAGCCCCGCGTCGCCGGGGGCTCGCCCGCCGAGAGGCCGACCTCGCGCTGGGCCATCGCGAAGCGCGTGAGGCTGTCCATCATCAGCACCACGTCGAGACCCTGGTCGCGGAACCACTCGGCGATGCGCGTCGCCGTGAACGAGGCCCGGATGCGCACGAGCGCCGGCTGGTCGGACGTCGCCACGACGACGACCGAGCGGGAAAGGCCCTCCTCGCCGAGGTCCCTATGGATGAACTCGCTGACCTCGCGGCCGCGCTCGCCGATGAGGGCGAGCACGCAGACCTGCGCCGTCGTGCCGCGGGCGATCATCGAGAGCAGGCTCGACTTGCCGACGCCCGAGCCGGCGAAGATCCCGAGCCGCTGGCCACGACCGCACGGGACGGTCGTGTCCAGCGCGCGCACCCCGAGGGCGAGCTGCCGGTCGACCATCTCGCGCCGCAGGGGGTGCGGGGGGTCGGCGTCCACGGAGACCTCCTCGAGGTCCGCGAGCGCAGGTCCTCCGTCGATCGGACGTCCGAGCCCGTCGAGGACCCGCCAGAGGAGCCGGCGCCCGACGCGCACGGGGAGCGGGTGCCCGAGGGCCTCGACGACGTCGCCGTAGCGGACGCCGCGCAGCTCGCCGAGCGGCATGCAGGCGAGGCGGTCGTCCTGGACGGCGACGACCTCGGCGGGAAGCTCCGTGCCGTCGCGCCGGGTGATCCGGACCGCCTCGGACACCGCGGCCTCGAGCCCTTCGACCTCGACCCGCAGCCCGACGAGCCGGGTGACGCGCCCGGTCCGGCGGGGGGACGCCGCGGCCTTCAGCCGGGCGAGGAGCTGGGGCGCGCCGAGGGCGGTCATCGCGGGCTCGGAGCGGTCATCGTGGGCTCGGAGAGGTCATCGCAGGCTCCCGAGAAGCTTGCGGACCCGTTCGAGGGCGGGGCCGATCTGGGCGTCGATGCGGCAGGCGCCGGCCTCGACGACGCATCCGGTCCGCTCGATCCGGGGATCGGCGACGACCTTCAGCTCCGCCGCAGGGACCAGGGCGGCGAGCTCGTCTGCGGAGACGCCGGCGTCGGGGTGGAGGCGGACGACGAGATCCTCGCCCTCCGGCGCGAGGGCGAGGGCGCGCGCCGCGGCGGCGACGGCGGGGAGCTCGAGCTGCTCGAGTGCGGAGGAGAGGAGCACCTCCGTGACGGCCACGGCGAGCGCGGCCGCCTCGCCGGCCACCTCCTCGAGCACCCGGCGGCGCTCGGCCGCGACGGTCTCGGCTGCGGCGGCGAGCCGACGTCCGAGCTCGGCGAGCTCGGCGTTGCGGCGGCGTGCCGAGAGGGCGAGCTGCTCCTCGAGGGCGGCCGCCCTCCCCTCCGCGTAGCCGGCGGCGTGCTCCTCGGCGAGGCGCTCGGCGAGGCTCGGGCCCTCGAAGGCGGCGCCGGTCGGGAGGCGGAGCGCGAGGGCGTCGCGCGAGGAGACGACGAGCGCCGGCGCGAGCGCGCCGACCTCGGGCTCGCGCACGACTCGGGCCGTCGGGCGCCGGTCACTCGACGAGCTCATCGTTCCCCCGTTCGAGCGTGATCGTCCCGGCGTCGGCGAGCGAGCGGACGAGCTTGACGATGGAGGCCTCCGCAGCCTCGACGACCGAGAGGCGCTGCGGTCCGAGCGAGGTCATGTCCTCGAGGAGCTCCTCGGTGGCGCGCTCGGAGATGTTGCGGGTGAACTTCTCGACCACGTGGCTCGGCTTGCCCTTCAGCGCGAGGGCGACGTTCTTCAGGACCACGGAGCGGAGCACCGTCTGCAGCGTCTGGTCGTCGAGCTGGACGACGTCGTCGAAGACGAACATCTCGTTGCGGATCTGCTCGGCGATGTCGGGGTCGCGCTCCTCGAGGTCGTTCAGGATCTGCTTCTCCGTCGCCTGGTCGGCGCTCGACAGGATGGCGACGATCGTCGCGACGCCTTCGACCTCCGAGGTCGCCCCCCCGGCGCGGGCGAAGGCGGAGAGGCGGTACTCGAGCTCGCTGCCGACCTTTCTGATGACCTCCGGCGGGAGCGTGCCCATCTTGGCGACACGCCGCGCGACCTCCGTCCGCAGCGCGTCCTCGAGGCGCTCGACGACTCGCGCCGCGTGGTCCCTGGTGACGTGGGCGAGGACGACGGCGAGCAGCTGGGGGTGCTCGGCGCTCATGAACCCGACGATCTGCGCCGGGTCGATCCGCTCGATGAAGGCGAGGGGGTGGTCGGCCGTGGCGTGCTGGAGCTCGTCCATGATCTGGGAGGCCCGTACCGCGCCGAGCCGCTCGCGAAGGAGCCGCTCGGCGATGTCCGTGCCGCCCTGGCGCACCTCTGCGAGGGTGTTCGCGCTGTGGACGAGCTCCTGGACGACCTCCTCGACGTCCTCGCCGGTCATCGTGGGGAGCCGGGCGACGAGCGCCATCAGCTCGATGACCTCGCTCTCGCTGAGGTTCTTCAGCACCTTGTGGGCGCGGTCCTCGTCGAGCTGGGCGATGACCACCGCCGCCCGCTGGCTCTTCGTGAGCTGTGCCATCAGCTCTGCCGGAGCCAGTCTCGGAGGACCGACGCGACCTCGTCGGTCTGCGCGTCGACGATCTCATGGACGCTCGGTCCGAGCCGCTTTCGCTGCGGCGCGTAGGGGATGGCGGGAAGCTCGCCAGTTGGCGGCTCCATCGCCGGGAGGGGAGCGAGACGCTCCATGACGAGCGACTCGAGCAGGGCGTCGTTCGCAGCGGCCGACTTCCGTGCCCGGCGCGACGCGCGCCAGAGCATGAGGAGGACGAACAGGATGAGCAGGAGCGCGAGACCGGGACGAAGCGCCGTCTTGAGCAGGCTCTTCTTCGGCGGCTTCGTCGCCGGGACGGCACTCGAGCGGAACTTGGCCGAGCTGAAGGTGAGCACGTCGCCGCGAGCGGCGTCGATCGCGGCGGTGGCGGCGACGCCCTTTTGGAGCTGGGCGAGGGAGAGGCCCTTCGGGATGGCGCTCGAGTTGACGAGCACCGCGACCGACTGGCGGGTGACGCTTCCGGGCTGGGTGACGACCGTCTGGCTCTCGGTGCTCGTCTCGCAGGTCTTGGAGGTCGAGCTCTGCGTGTAGCTGCCGTTCTGTCCCGTCGTCGTCGTGCCGGCCTGGACGCCCGCCGGGGTCCCGGAGCCCTTGTACTTCTCGCTCGACTGCTGCGTCGAGGTGCACACGACGAGCGGCTTGCCGTTCTTGGCGACGAGGATCGACTGGCTCCTCGTGCTCACCTGCTCGAAGCTCAGCTGGGCGTTCACCTGGACGTCGGCGTTGCCGGGGCCGAGGATGCCGGCGAGGTAGGCGGAGATGCGGGCCTCCTCCGAGCTGTCGTACGTCGTCGCCGCGCTCGACTGGGCGGCGCCGGTGTCGTTGACGCCGGGGCCGGCGAGCAGGTCGCCGTTGGAGTCGGCGACGGTGACCTCGGAGCGGTTGAGCCCGGGCACCGCCGAGGCGGTGAGCGAGACGATCGCCTGGACCTGGCCGTAGGTGAGGCTGTGCCCCGGCGCGAGGTCGACGAGGACCGAGGCGCCCGTCGGGTTGGTGTTGCCCAGCGCGAAGGTCTGGCTGGCCGGGAGGGCGACGCTCACCTGGCTCGAGTTGACGCCGCTGATCGAGTCGATGGTCTGCTCGAGCTCGCCCTGCAGCGCCTGCAGGTACTCGGCCTGCTGGGTGAGCTGCGAGGTGGTGAGGCCGGCCTTGTCGAGGATCGAGAGCCCGACCGTGCTCTGCGCGGGCAGGCCCGCCGCCGCGGCGGCGAGGCGCTCCTTGTCGACCTCGTTCTGGGGCACGAGGATCGTCGATCCGCCGTTCTGGAGCTGGTAGGGGACGTGATCGCTCGCCAGCTGCTGCGTGATCGCCGCGGCGTCGGACGGCTGGAGGTTGGTGAAGAGGATCGAGTACGTGGGCTTGCCGGACAGGCTCATGAAGACGAGGGCGACGGCGATCGCCCCGACCAGGGCGACGACCGTCACGACCTTCTGGCCGTGAGAGAAGCCGGAGGCGAAGCGCCGTGCCCCGTCCTTCAGGCGGTTGAGGTCGGCGGGGATGAGCGCCATGTCAGAAGGTCATGTTCATGATGGCGTCGTACGAGGCGAGCGCCTTGTCGAGGAGGTCGGTCGTCACCTGCGTTTCGAGCGAGGCCTTCGTCGCCGCGATCATCACGTCGGCGAGGTTGCCCTGACCGGCGGCGGCCCTCGCCTCGGCGGCCGAGGCGACGGTCTGCGTCGACTGGAGGGCGTCGACGGCCTTGGCGACCAGGCCGGTGAAGGCGTCTCCGCCGCCGCCGGCCGCGGGCGCGGCCGTGAGCGGCGAGGGCGTCTGGGGGAGCGGGGGGACAGGGGGGATCGGCGCGATCGCCACGCTCAGCTCCCGATGGTGAGCCCGGAATTGTAGGCGGCGACGGCGCGGGCGATCGCCGTCGTGTCCGCCTGGTAGCCCATCTGGGCCTCGATGAGGCCGACGAGCTGGTTCGACATCGAGACGTCCGGCATGACGACCTCGCCCTGGGCGTTGGCGAGGGGGCTCGAGGGGTCGTAGGCGAGCACGCCCGCAGAGCTGCCGAGCACGACGCTCGTCGCCACGCCCTCGCCCGGCTGGCCGGGGACGCTTCCACCGGCAGGCGTGAACACCGGGGTCTCAGCCGCGTAGGCGGGCGTGCCGACGGGCACGGCGTCGTTGGCGTTGGCGATGTTGCCCGCGGAGGTGTCGATCCAGGTCTGCATCGCGTCGACGCCGGTCCCCGAGACGTCGATCGGACCGAAGAGGCTCACTGGTAGCTCCCTCCGGTCGCACCCTGTACCAGACGGAACTGGGCGTTCAGCGACTCGGTGATCGTCTGGTACTGGAGCGTGTCCTTCTGGGCGGCGACGATCTCGTCGCTCAAGCGAACGTTGTTGCCGTCCGTCGCCGGCGCCGCGAGAGACGGAGCGGAGGTCACCTGGGCGGTCTGGGTCCCCGGCACGCCGAGCGCGTTGGCGAGGCTGGACTCGAAGCTCACCTCGGTGCCGGTGTAGCCCGGGGTCTGCCAGTTGGCGACGTTGTTCGCGACGGCGCTCTGCTGCGCCGTCACGCCGTCGATGGCGAACTGGAGTATGCCGATGATGCCGACGGTCATGCGCCCACCTCATGACGCTCGCTCGAGGGCGCGCCAGGCGCGCCCAGGTGGCGCCCGTCCGTGGGCTATGCCGGCGACATCCTTCGCCACCGCCGGTGATTCATACGGCGGTGGGCTGCCCGGGTTGAGGGATTTCTCCGGCGAGCCGGCTGCGGTAGCGGGAGATCGTCCCGGCGAGCTCGTCGCGGAACGCGGCGACGCGCTCCACCCGGGCGGAGACCCGGGCGTACAGCGCCTCGGTCGTCTCGAGCGCCTCGACGAGGATCGCGTGCCGCTCCTCGTCGCCCTCGCTGCGGCGGTAGGCGTCTTTGAGGGCGTCGATGCGGTCCTCGCGCGCGACGACGCTTCGGATCTCGTCGAGCTCGAGGCCGAGGAGCTCCTGGAGCTCCCGGATGCGGGCGACGCGGGCGAGCTCCGACGGCCCGTACTCCCGGCAGCCGCCGACGCTGTGCCCCGCCGGGGACAGCAGGCCGATCTCCTCGTAGTAGCGAAGCGTCCGTTCCGACACGCCGGCTCGCGCCGCGGCCTCGCCGATCCGGAGGCGCGCCTCGCCGTCCGCTCGGAGCTGCTCAGCCACGGCTGTCGGCGCCGACCGCCGCCGGCTCCTCCGGGGCGGGCGCAGGGAGTGGGCCGACCGGCTCGACCGCCTCGCCGTGGACGTACTTCCCGCCCCTGAGCAGTGACGCGAGGGCCGCGACGAGGCAGGCGCCGACGGCGAAGCTGAACGCCTCGCGAAGCCCTGACTGGAACGGCGGGGCGATGAGGCCGGGGAAGAAGCGGCGGCCTGTCAGGTAGCCGGCATGGGCGAGGTGCGGCAGCGCCGGACCGAGCAGCTGCTGCATCGGGTTGTAGCCGAGGAA
>DAHVLW010000048.1:0-2887 GCA_027320205.1 Acidimicrobiaceae bacterium | reverse complement strand
CCCCGACGGGCGGCTGCGATCGGCGCGTGTGCTCCTCGCGGCGGAGGACCACCTGACGCGGGGCGACCTCCGCGCGGCCGACGAATTGCGCGACGAGATCGAGTCGATGGCGGCCTCGCCCTAGCGGGACTACGTGCTCGGGTACCTCTTCCTGCTCCAGGCACGCCCGCAGGACGCCCGGGCGGCGCACGGCGCGGCGTGGGAGAGGGCCGGGGGAGGTGCCCGCGCTGGGGCGGCGCGCCGCGAGGGCGTCGCCCGTCCCGGGCCGCCCGCCGCCCCGAGACCTCGCTCCGTCCCGAGACCTCGCCGCCAGGGCGGCCGTCCTCCTCGCCGTGCTTGCTGTCGTGACCGGCCGACCCGAGGACATGGAGCTCTGGGCGTCGCGAGCCCTCGCGGCAGGCTCGCCCGACGATGCGGTCGCGTCGTTCGGATTGTTCGCGCGCAGCGTGGCGCTCGGCGTGACCGTCCGCGGCGACGAGGCGCTGGCGAGCCTGGCCGGCCTCGACCCCGCCCGCTCGCCGCTCGACGCGATCGCCGCGCGCGGGCTCGTCGAGCTGTGGAGCGACCGCCTGGCCGACGCCGAGGCAGACTTCCGCCACTGCGTCGCCCGCTCGCGCACGGGCGAGATGCGTCGCCGTACCGGCGCACCGGCAGCCAGCGCGCGTCGCCCGCTCGCGCACGGGCGAGATGCTCCGGGTATCCCAGGTGCTCGGCTATCTCGGCGAGGCCTGCTTCCGGCGCGGGTCGCTCGACGAGGCGATCTCGCTCACCTCGCTGGCGGTCGAGGCCGCCGAGGACGGCGGGCGCGTCTGGGACTTCCCGATCCTGCACACCCTGGCGAGCTATCCCCGTTCGGCGCGTGCCGAGTGGAAGGCGGCCGAGGCGCACGTGAGCGCGGCCGCGCAGATCGCGCAGTTCTTCGAGGAGGGAGTGATCACCGCCTACTCGGTGGCAGCCGGCTACCTGCTCGCCTCGGCACGCGGCGATGTCTGTCGCTTCGATGCTCGAACTCGCACAGTCCGGTGAGGGGATCGCGGCGTGGGTCGATTCCGGCACTCACCCCTGCGGCCCTTCCCTCGCTGAGGCCCTGTGCGCGAACGGTCGTCTCGACGAGGCGTCGGAGTCGCTGTCTGCCTACGAGGCGCGAGCCGTCAAGCTCTCTCGCCGCTCCGGGCTCCTCACCGCCGCCCGAGTGCGGGCCGCGCTCGACCTCGCACGAGGTGAGCCGGTCGCAGCCGTCGCCTCGGCGGAGGGGGGCCTCGCGGTCGCGGCCGACCTCGGGATGCCGATCGAGACGGCTCGCCTCCGGATCGTCTACGGCCGCGCGCTCGCCGAGGCCGGCGAGCAGGTCCGTGCCCGGCAGGAGCTCGCGGCGTCGGAGACCGCCCTGCGAGCGCTCGGCGCGAATGCGTACGCCGACCAGTGCGGCCGGGCCGCCGCCGATCGCGGTGCTCACCTCGCGCGAGGCCGAGGTGGCACGGCTCGCCGCCCTGCGGCGGACGACGAAGGAGATCGCGCGTGAGCTCGGGATCCGACCGAAGACCGTCGAGTTCCACCTGGCCAACTGCTACCGCAAGCTCGGCGTGGCCTCGAAGTGGGAGCTCGCCGAGGAGCTGCGCTCGAGCAGGAGCTGAACCCACGAGCCGAAGGGCCGACGCGCCGAAGAGTCGACATGCCGAAGGGTCGACATGCCGAAGGTCCGGCCAGGCGGCCGCCCCGGCGTGCACCGGGTCAGAATGGCGGTCCGAGATGACTGCTGACCGCTACCGCCTGAGCCCGGGTCGCCCCCCTGTCCTCGCACTTCGCGCCATGGTCGCCTCCAGCCAGTGGGCGGCGACGCGGGCGGGCCAGCGGGCGTTCGAGCGCGGGGGCAACGCCGTCGACGCGGCGCTCGCCGCTGCGGCCATGCTCGCTGTGACCGAGCCGATGTCGACCGGCGTCGGCGGTGACCTGTTCGCCATCGTCCATCGGGGCGGCGAGGAGGTCGGCCTCGACGCGGCGGGGCCGGCGCCGAAGGCCGTCGAGGACGTCCGCCAGATCGCCTCCTCGGGCCCGAGGTCGGTGACGGTCCCCGGCGCCGTCGCCGGCTGGGCCCTGCTCGCCGAGCGGTTCGGCCGGCTCGGCCTCGACGCCTGCCTGGCCGATGCCGTCGAGGCCGCCGAGGTGGGCTTCGCGCTCGGCGCGCACGCCTCAAGGATGTGGCGCGAGGCGCCATTCGTCCCGGCGGGCCTTCCAAGAGCCCCCCGGCCGGGCGAGAGGATCTGCACGCCCGAGCTCGCCTCGACGCTTCGGGCGATCTCCAAGGGCGGGCCGGAGGGCTTCTACCTCGGACCGGTCGCAGCAGCGATCGCCAGCTGCAGCTGGCTTGGCGAGGACGACCTCGCCGGCTACGCCGGAAAGTGGGTGACGCCCCTTGGCGCAGGTTTCGGAGAGCTGCGCGTGCTCGAGCTGCCGCCGCCGACCCAGGGCGTCGCCGCCCTCGAGGCGCTCGCGCTCGCCGATTCGATCGGGACCGGCCTTTCGTCCCAGGTGCTCGCGATGCAGCTCAGCCTCGAGGACGCCTTCAGCTACGTAAGAGACGGCGCCGACGTGGCCTTTCTTCTCTCCGCCGAGCGCCTCGGGCGTCGGGCGCTCGAGCGGCCGGCGACCCCGAAGGCCCTCGACGGCGGGACCGTCTATGTCTGCGCGGTGGACGAGGAGCGCACGGCGGTCTCGCTCATCCAGAGCATCTACGGCCACTTCGGCTCGGGCATAGCCGCCCCGGGCACGGGCGTGGTGCTCAACAACCGCGCGAGCTGCTTCGCGGTGAACGGCGAGGTCGAGCCCGGGCGCCGCCCGTACCACACGATCATCCCGGCGATGCTCACCGCCGCCGACGGCTCGCTGA
>DAHVLW010000198.1:0-3370 GCA_027320205.1 Acidimicrobiaceae bacterium | reverse complement strand
GCCAGCGTCACGGGCTCCCCGGGGGCGGCACGGCGAGGCGCTACGTGCTTCGAGTCGACGTCGCCTCCGGCACCGTCCTCGTCGGCGGCGAGGAGGACCTCACCGTCGAGGAGGTGACCCTGGACCGGCGGACCTGGGTCGGCGACCCCCTGCCGGTCGGGGCGGGATGCCTCGTGCAGTCGAGCGCCCACGGACGCCCGCTGCGGGCGCGGGTGAGCGACGCCGGGGTCCGCTTCCTCGAGCCGTCCCGGAGGATCGCCCCCGGCCAGCTCGTGGCCTGCTACGTGGGCGACGAGGTCGTCGGCTCGGGCGTCGCGTGCTGAGCGGCGTCCCGTGACCGCCCCTGCGCCCGACCCCGCGGCTCGTGCCCGGGAGCTGCGCCGGCTGATCGCCTACCACGCCGAGCGGTACTTCCGTGACGACGCGCCGGAGATCCCCGACGCCGACTACGACGCGCTCGCCGCCGAGCTGCGCGCGATCGAGGAAGCCCATCCTGAGGTGGCGTCGCCATCCTCGCCGTCGGTCCTGGTCGGCGCCGCGCCGTCGCAGGCCTTTGCCGAGGTTCGCCACGCCGTGCCGATGATGAGCCTCGACAACGCCTTCAGTCTCGAGGAGCTCGAGGCCTGGGGCGAGCGGCTGGCCCGTCTGCTCGACGCGGCCGGCGGCGGTGGCGCCCCGGCACCGGTGTCGCCCGACGAGGTCCGTCTCGTGTGCGAGCCGAAGATCGACGGCCTCGCCTGCTCGCTCCGATACGAGGCCGGTCGCCTCGTGCAGGCGGCGACGCGGGGCAATGGGACGGTCGGCGAGGACGTGACGGCGAACGTCCGGACGGTCCGCGACGTGCCCGGGCAGCTGGCCCTCCTCCCTGAGGACGTGCCGGCGGTGCTCGAGGTGCGCGGCGAGGTCTACATCGCCCTCGCCGACTTCGACGAGCTCAACCGCCGCCAGGCGGCAGCCGGCGAGCGCGCCTTTGCGAACCCGCGCAACTCGGCGGCCGGGTCGCTCCGCCAGAAGGACCCCAAGGTGACGGCGACGCGCCCGCTCAGCTTTTGGGGCTACCAGCTCGGCGAGGTGGACGGCGGCGTCGCCGGGCCGGGTGGAGCGGCGTTGCGGACGCACCGGGACTGCCTCGAGCTCATCCGTCGTGCCGGCCTCCCGGTCAATCCCGAGGTCGTCGCCGTCACCGGCCTCGAGCGCGCCTACGCCGCCTGCCGGACGGTCGAGCAGCGGCGCCACGACCTCGGCTACGAGGTCGACGGCGTAGTCGTCAAGGTCGACGACCTGGCCCTCAGGGCGGCGCTCGGCTCGACGTCGCACGCGCCGCGCTGGGCCATCGCCTACAAGTTCCCGCCCGAGGAGCGCACGACCCTGCTCGAGGACATCCTCGTCTCGATCGGCCGAACCGGGAGGGCGACGCCCTTCGCCAAGCTGGCGCCCGTCGTCGTCTCCGGCTCGACGGTCTCGCTCGCCACCTTGCACAACGAGGACCAGGTCCGGGCCAAGGACGTCCGCCCGGGCGACACGGTGGTCGTCCGCAAGGCGGGGGACGTCATCCCCGAGGTCCGCGTCCCGATCCTCTCGGCGCGCCGCCCGGACAGCGCGCCCTGGAGCTTTCCGAGGACCTGCCCGGCCTGCGGCGCTCCGCTCGTCCGCCTCGAGGGCGAGAGCGACACCTACTGCGTGAACGCCGACTGCCCGGCCCAGCGGGTCCAGCGGATCGTCCACTTCGGCTCGCGCTCGGCGATGGACGTCGAGGGCCTCGGGGAGCAGCGAGTGACGCAGCTCGTCGGGCTCGGGTTGCTGCGCGACGTGGCCGACCTCTACGACCTCGAGGCGGCCCGCCTGGCCGGGCTCGACGGCTTCGGCAAGCTCTCGGCGGCCAACCTGCTCGGCGCTCTCGAGGCATCGAAGGGGCGCGGGCTTGCCCGCATGCTCGTCGCGCTGTCGATCCGCCATGTCGGGCCGGTCGTCGCCTCCCTCCTCGCCGGCGCCTTCGACGACCTCGACGACCTGCGTCGAGCGGCCGAGCAGCAGCTCGCGGCGATCGACGGCGTCGGTCCGACGATCGCCGCGAGCATCGTGGCGTTCTTCTCGCTGCCGGCAAATGCCGAGCTCGTCGAGCGGCTGCGGGCCTCCGGCGTCTCGCTCGCCTCGGACCGGCCCCGCGGAGCGCCCGCGCTGCGCCAGACGCTGGCCGGTCGCTCGGTCGTGGTCACCGGCACCCTCGAGCGCTTCAGCCGCGAGGAGGCCGGATCGGCGATCGCCGCACGGGGTGGCAAGTCGCCCGGATCGGTGTCGGCGAAGACCTTCGCCCTGGTCGTCGGCTCCGACCCCGGCGCCGCCAAGCTCTCGAAAGCCGAGGCAGCAGGCGTGCGCGTCCTCGACGAGGAGGGCTTCGCCCACCTGCTCGAGACCGGCGAGCTGATGTAGCAGCAGCGCTCGTTCACCCACCAGCCACACAGGCAACTTCTTCAACGCCTGCAACTCTGGCAACATGGTTGGTGACCATGGAGCGGCGATGACGGCCATCACCGAGCAGCTCGGGCGCGTGCTCGCCGAGCGCTACCGGCTGGACGCCGGGATCGGCACGGGCACCTCGGCCCACGTCTACGAGGCGTTCGACCTGAGGCTCGAGCGACGCGTCGCCGTGAAGGTCCTGCACCCCGGGCTCTCAGGGGACGAGCGCTTCCTCCGGCGCCTCGAGGCCGAGGCGAGGGCGGTCGCCGCCCTGAGCCACCCGAACGTGCTCCAGCTCTACGACTGGGGCGAGGGGGACGACGGACCCTTCCTCGTCCTCGAGTACCTCGGCGGCGGGAGCCTCCAGGACCTGCTCGACGCCGGAGGGCTCCTCGACCCGGCGCAGGCCGCCGCCGTCGGGGCGCAGGCGGCTCGCGGTCTCGCCTATGCGCACCGGCGCGGCTTCGTCCACCGCGACGTGAAGCCTGCGAACCTGCTCCTCGACGAGGACGGCCATCTCCGCGTCGCGGACTTCGGCCTCGCCCGGGCGCTCTCGGAGGCGGCGTGGACCGAGCCGGTCGGCGCGCTCACGGGCACCGCCCGCTACGCCTCGCCGGAGATCGCCGAGGGTCGGCCGCCCGACGACCGCTCCGACGTGTACTCGCTCGCCCTCGTCCTCTACGAGGCCGTCGTCGGTCGTGTCCCCTTCGCCGCCGACACGACGTACGCCACGTTGATGGCGCGTGTCGGCAGCCTGCTCCCGATGGCTCCCGAGCTCGGGCCGCTCGGACCGATCCTCGCCTCGGCGGCGATCCCCGAGCCCCTCGCCCGCCTCGCGGCGAGCGAGCTTGCCGACAGCCTCGAGCTCCTCGCCCACCAGCTCCCCACCCCCCGGCCCCTGCCGCCGCCCGGC
>DAHVLW010000197.1:0-5779 GCA_027320205.1 Acidimicrobiaceae bacterium | reverse complement strand
GCGCCACGCCGATCGCCCCGAGCGCGACGCCGACGACGAGGGAGAGCTTGAGCACGACGCCCATCCCACCCGCGAGGACGATCCCCGCCAGTCCGAGCATCGCGAAGGCCGGAGTCGCCGGACCTGGGCGCTGCAACCCGGCGTCGGTCCAGCCGCCGAGGTAGCGCGCGAGCAGCGTCCCGGGCCCCGGAACCGGCAGGAAGCCGCCGATGAGCGGGAGATGGCCGACGAGCAGCTCACGTGAGCCGAAGACGAGAAGGACGAGGGCGAGGACGACGCCGAGGGCGCCGAGACGCCGGAGCTGGCCCTGCTGCGAAGACGGAGCCGCCTGGCGAGGAGCCGGAGCCGGCCGCCGGCCGGCCGCCGCGCTCGTCGACAGCCGGCGCGGCTCGCCCCAGCGCACGACGAAATCCTCGACCATCGGGCGGACGAAGCGGGTCAGGCGCATCGAGCGGCGGGTGAACAGCTTTGCCACGACACGATCCGGCAGTCGCCGGTAGGCCGCGACCCCGGCACGGGCTCCGCGAAGGTCCTGTTCGGACGCGAGGTTCCAGCGCCACGCGTCGACCACCTGGCGGACCCGCCACCTCTTGCCGAGCAAGGCGAAGTAGGCGACCTCGAGCATGCTCAGCACCGCGAGCTGGACGACGGTGAGGGTTCGGCGGAAGCCGGAGTAGTTCTTCAGGACGGCGCGCAGCTCGTGGCGCCACTGGAGAGCTCTCGCCTCGGGCAGGGGGCGCTGGCGACTGGCCGTCGCCTCGCGGTGGCGAACCCGCGCCTGGGGGGCGACGGCGACACGGGCCCCGGCGATCCTCGCCCGCCAGCACAGGTCCACGTCCTCGCCGAACATGTTGATCCGGGCGTCGTAGCCGCCGATCGCGTGGAACAGGTCGGCCCTGACGAGCGTGCAGCCGCCCGGCGCGGCGAAGACCTCCCGAGCCTCGTCGTGCTGGCACTGGTCGAACTCCCACCGCGCCACGCGTCGGATCGGGGCGCCGAACCGGTCCACGCCGAGCCCGACCTGGAGCAGGCGGTCCGGATCTTCGTAGGCGACGAGCTTCGGCGCGACCACGCCGGCGTTCGAGCGGAACGCCTCCTCCACGAGGCGCCGCACGGCGTCCTCCTCGGGGACGACGTCGTCGTGGCAGAAGAGGTAGAACGCCGCCCCCTCGACGACCTCGAGCACGACGTCGGCGCAGGGACCGAAGCCGAGGTTGACCGGGAAGCGCCGGACGTAGGCCTCCGGCGCGACCTCGGCGACCCGGGGCGCGAGCGGAGGGTCGCTCCCTCCGTCGACGACGAGCACCGACAGGTTCTCGTAGCCCTGCCCGTGGAATGCCTCCAGGCACTCCTCCAGCCACGGTCCGGGGTCGCTCGAGACGATGACCGCGACCACTGGTGGCGCGTGGTCCTCCCCCATCGGGAACGCGAGGCTAGTCCGACATCGCCGACGGGGCCCCGGACGCTACGGTCGGGGGCGTGGAGGACCTGCGCAGCGACGTCGGACGGGTCGTCGAGGACGCCGCGTACACCGTGGTCGGGCTCGCCGTGCTCGGATTGCAGCGAGCCCAGGTCGCGCGACGGCGGCTGGAGCGCGCGCGGCCGGTCGCGGAGGCGCTCGGTCGGCTCCGCTCGCTGCTCGCCCCTCAGCCCGAGCCGCCGAGCCGCGAGCGCCAGTAGGCGAGGACGTCGGCAAGGGTCGTGTCGAGACCGATCTCCGGGACCCACCCGGTCGTCGCCCTCAGCTTCCCGGCGTCGCCGACGAGCACGGGGACGTCGACCGGCCGGACGAGCTCGGGGTCGACGCGGGTGACGACCTTCGAGCGGGCGAGGGCGGCGAGGCGTCGAAAGACCTCCGCGACCGGCAGCGCCACGCCCGAGCAGACGTTGTAGGCCTCCCCGGGCACGCCGTCGAGGGCGAGCAGGCGGTAGGCGCGAGCGACGTCCCGCACGTCGGTCAGGTCGCGGGCGGCGGAGAGGTTGCCGACGCGGACGACACCGTCGCCCCCCTCGGCCTCGACGACCCGTCGGGCGAGCGCCGAGACGACGAAGCAGTCGGCCTGGCCGGGACCGACGTGGTTGAACGGGCGGGCGCGCACGACCTCGAGGCCACGTCCCGCATGAGCCTGGACGCCGAGGTACTCGGCGGCGACCTTGCTCGCGGCGTACGGGCTCACCGGCTTGAGCGGTGCCGTCTCGCCGACCGGACCGTCCCCCGTCGCGCCGTACACCTCGGCCGAGCTCACGAGCAGCACCCTCGGCGGGCGTTGCGCAGTGCGGGCCGCCTCGAGGAGCTGGAGCGTCCCGAGCACGTTGACCCGGAAGGTCTCCTCCGGCTGGTCCCAGGAGCGCCCGACGTGGGTCAATGCCGCGAGGTGGTAGACGACGTCCGGCTCGACGGAATGAAGGGCCGCCCGCACCGCGGCGGTGTCGGCGACGTCGACGCCCTCGGCGAGGACCTGGACCGAGTCGCCGCTCGCTTCCAGGTGGTCCGCCAGCCAGCGTCCGACGAAGCCGGAGGCCCCGGTGAGAAAGGCGCGCACCGCCGTAGGCTAACGGGCGCGCCCCGAGCGGACCGCCTGCCGGTAGGCCTCGACGTGGCCCTCGGCGCTGGCCTCCCAGGTGTACCCGGCGGCGCGCGCCAGCCCTTCCTCGCGCCGCCGTCGGACGGCGTCGCCGCCGTCGAGCAGCTCGAGGATCGCGACCGCGAGCGCGGAGGCATCCGATCGCGGGACGGTGAGCGCCGAGCTGCCCGCGACGTCGGACATCGACGTGCCTCCTGTCGTCACGACGGGCGTCCCGCACGCCAGCGCTTCGAGCACCGGCAGGCCGAACCCCTCCTCGAGCGACGGGTAGGCCACTGCCGCGGCGCGGCGCACGAGCGCGGGGAGATCGGCGTCCTCCACGTGTCCAAGGCGTGCGACCTGCGCGTGACCACGGGCGTCGGGCGCCGCGGCGAGCCCCGGCGCGCCCCAGCCGCCGCCGCCGGCGAGGACGAGGGAGAGGGACGTGTGCTCGGCGGCGAGCAGGTCGAAGGCGGCGGCCAGCGTCGCCAGGCCCTTGCGCGGCTGGTCGTTCCCCGTGTGGAGCACGTAGGGCTCGGCGACGCCGAGACGCGCCAGCACCGCGGCGTCGGCGCCGGGAGCGGGCTCGTCCGGGCGGAACCTGCCGTGGTCGACGCCGTGGGGGACGACCCGCACGGGCACGGCGGAGCCGTAGAGCGCGGCAAAGCGGCGCGCCGTCCGGTCGCTCACGCAGACGACGAGGGAGGCCCGCCTGGCCGCGAGGCGAAGGGCGCGCCGGAAGTAGAGGACCTTCGCGCGCTCGTGCCACTCGGGATGGTCGACGAAGGTGAGGTCGTGCACGGTGACCACCCCGGGCACGCCGGCCCGCGCCGGGATGCTGTAGTGCGGGCCGTGCACGAGGTCGGCCGCCGGCGCGATCCGGCCGAGGGCACGTCCGAGGCGAAGCTCCTCCCACACGACGCGCTGGGCGCGGCCGCTCGGCGCAGCGCCCACGACGCTCGAGCAAGGCGCGAGGTCGAGCCATCGGGCGGCGTCGTCGCGGCGGGCGACGAGCGTCATCGCGACGTCGTCACGGCGGCCGAGGGCGCGCGACAGCTCGAGCGCGTAGCGGCCCGCGCCGAGCGCGTCGAGGGGGATCGCGGTGACGTCGAGCGCGACCCGGATCGGGCCGCTCATCGCCGCGCGCCGGTCGGGCGCCTGCCGGCCCCCTCCTCGGCCGCCTGCCGCCAGATCCGGCTGTGCGCCGCCGCTGCCGCCGACCAGGTGAGGCGGGACGAGCGGTCCCTGCCGGCTGCGACAAGCTCGGCGCGGCACGCCTCGTCGGCGCTCGCACTGACGAGGCCGGCGGCGATCGACTCGACGTCGAGGGGGTCGACCTCGAGCGCCGCACCCCCGGCTGCGGGCACCCGGCTCGCCACCACCGGCGCCCCGGCACGCATCGCCTCGGCGACAGGGAGGCCGAATCCTTCGAGCAGCGAGACATAGGCGAGACACCTGCAGCTCGCGTACAGCGCTGCGAGCTCGGCGCCGGGAACCGCGCCCGTGAGCAGCACCCCTTCCGGCCCGCCCGCGGGCAAGGCCGCGCCGAGCACTCCCCCATCGCCCCAGCCCCGCGGGCCGACGAGCACGAGCGGCCAGAGCTCCGGCAGTCTCCTGCGAGCGAGGGCGTAGGCGGCGAGCAGCCGGGCGAGGTTCTTGCGCGGCTCGAGCGTCCCGACGGCGAGGAGGAAGTCGCCTTCGACGCCGAGGCGCCGCAGGCGGGCCGCCGCAGCATGGCGGTCCGGCGGAGGCAGGTGGTCTGCGCCGTACTCGACGCGCTCGACGCGCTCGGCACCACGCGAGCCGAGCTCCTCGCCGAGCTCGCCGGCGACGTCCTCCGACGGCACGACAAACCGGGTGCCGCGGCGGAGGGCGCGTCCGAGCGCGGCCTCGTGCCACCTGCGCCCCCGCGAGGGGTAGGCGCCGGGCAGCCGGCGCCACGCGAGGTCGTGCACGGCGACGACGAGGGGCACGCTCGTCGGCGGGGTCATGATCGACGCGGCGTGGACGACGCCGAAGCCGCGGCCGGCGTGCACTGCGCCGAGGTCCCAGGCCTTGACGAGCAGGCGCGACGGGAGCGGGACGGAACGGACGGGGCGGCCGAGGGCGGCGATCGGGTCAGGGCCCGGCTTCCGGCTCGCGAGCAGCGTGACGTCCGGGACCGAGCCGGGAGCGAGCCCGGACAGCCCCCCGACGAGGCCGGTGACGTAGGTGCCGATCCCGCCGGGGACCCTCGAGCGCAGCTGCTCGGCGACGAGGAGGACCTCGCACTGGCTCACCGGAAGAGGTCCTCGGCGTGAGGCCGGACGACCTCGGCGCGCACCGAGGACTCCCGTAGCCAGGCGGGATCCGTCCCTCGCACCACGGCGACGGGGATGCCCGAGGACTTGCCCATCACGAGCTCGGCCGCCGCAGCGAGCTCGTCGGCGACGCAGACCTGCGTCACGGCGAGCTCCCGTCCCGAGGCGTCGGTGGTCCCGCGCAGGTCGACGACGGCGCCGATCCCCGCGCAGCCGATCGCGACGTCGACGAGCCCTCGGCGCCACGGGCGACCGAAGGTGTCGGAGATCACGACGCCGACCCCGGCGCCGCAGGCCGCCCGGATCTGGTCCCGGATGCGCCGCGCAGAGCGGTCGGGGTCGACCGGGAGGAGCACCGCGTAGCCCTCCTCGACGTTGGAGAGGTCGACGCCCGAGCTGGCGCACACGAAGCCGTGAGGAGTCTCGGTGACGACGAGCTCCCCGCGGCGGCGGAGCACCCGGACTGCCTCCGACTCGGCGAGGCGTCGCTTGGCCGAGGGGTCGGACGGGTCGATCTCGACGGCACGGCCTTCGCACTTCGAGACCACCTTCTGGGTGACGACGACGACGTCACCGTCCTCGAGCGCCAGCCGCTCGGCGACGAGGGTGCCGAGGGAGTCGCCCCGGCGGATCTCCGGCATCCCGGGCACCGGGAGGACGGTGAGCGACCGGGCCACGTCAGGCCCGTGACGCCCCGGCCACGAGCACGGTGCGGGCGAGTCGGGCGGCAACCTCCGGGGTCTCCATGACCGTCGGGGTCACGACGCACACGAGGCCCTCCGCCTCGACGGCCGGCACGAGGTCGGCGTCGACCTCGTCGATGACGAGCGTGCCGGCGACGCGGCCGAGGGCGCGGGCGACACCGATCACCGACGCCTCGGAGCCGAGCTCGACGAGCAGGCGGGCCGCCGGGCC
>DAHVLW010000182.1:0-4924 GCA_027320205.1 Acidimicrobiaceae bacterium | reverse complement strand
CGCCCGGCGCCGGGCGGGGTCGACGACCTGGATCGTGCGGACCGGCTGGCCGCCGAGGGTCTCGCCGCCGAGGACGTAGATCTCGCCACCGACCGCCGCGACCGCCGGGTACCTGACGGGCACCGGGAGGGCCGCGACCCGGCGGAAGGTCCGGCCGTTGGTGGTCGCCAGGACCTCCGCGTCGAGCGACTGGCCGTCGTAGCCGCCGACGACGTACGCCGTCCGCCCGACGGCGGTCCCTGCGGCGTCGGCGCGAGCCGCCGGGAGCGAGCCGAGGAGCGAGGCGCCGCCCGCGCCGACGCCCTGGCTCTCCGAAGCCGGGGCGGTCGTCCCGCCGCCGAGCACGATCGCGCTGCCGGGCAGCGCCGCGCCGGCCGCGTCGTGGGTCGAGGCCGGAAGGTTCGCGACGAGCCCGAGCGTGCCGGTCGAGGTGTCCAGGCGGAAGACGCCGTTGCTCGAGGCCCCCGAGAGGGTCAGCCCGCCGGCGACGAGGAGGCTGTTCGGGTGCCCCGTCGGAAGCACGACCTCGCGGCTCACGGGGTACTGGAGCTGCCACGGGAGAAGCCCGGCCTCGGCGGCGGGCGGTGCCGCCGAGCTCTCGGTCGCCAGCCCGCCGGCGACCGTGGCTGCTCCGGCTGTGCCCCGGCCCGCCGCGCGGTTCCCGTGTGCGCCGCCGCCTGCCGCGCCGGCGCGGGCGTCCCCACCCGGCCCCGACGAGCCGGAGAGGGCGAACGCGACGGCGAGAGCGACGAGACCGAAGCCGAGCCCGACGCCGATGCGCCGGCGCCGGTACTGGGCACGGCGCCGGTGCCGTGCACGCGCCGCCGCGAGATCGGCGACCGGGACGCGTCCTCGGCCGCGCGCGTCACCGGCCACCTCGACCACGCTGGCGAGGCTACGCCCGGAGCCTGACGAGTGGATGAACGCGCGGCGCCGCTACGCCAGCGGCACCGCTTCGGGCGCGAGCGGCCCGGCCTCGGGGACCGCCGCACGCGCCGCCACAGGCTTGCCACCCTGGCGGCAGAGCGCCGACGGCCACCAGTTCCACCTGCCGAGGAGCGAGACGGTCGCCGGCACGAGGATCGAGCGGACGACGAAGGTGTCGAGGGCGACGCCGACGGCGAGCCCGATCCCGATCTCGCGGACCTGGGTGCCCTCGGCGCCGCTCGCGCCGGCGACGGCGAAGACGAGGAAGGTGCCGGCGAGGACGAGCCCGGCGGAGGTCACTGTGGTCCCGGTCACCTCGATGGCCCGCACGACGGCGTCCTTGAGCGGGAGATCGTGCGCCTCCTCCCGGATGCGCGACATGACGAGGATGTTGTAGTCCTCTCCGAGGGCGAGCAGGAAGACGAACATGAGGAAGGGGAGCACGAAGCTCAGGCCGTAGCTGCCCCCGACGATCTCGAAGGCGAGCACCGATGCCCCGAGCGAGGCGAGGTACGAGAGCGCCACGCTCACGACCAGGTACAGCGGCGCGACGAGGCTGCGCAGCAGGAGCGCGAGCAAGAGCCCGATCACGAGGACGGCGATCGGGACGAGGCGGACGAGGTCGCCGTTGGACGCCGTGCGCACGTCGTAGAGCGACGGCGAGTCGCCCGCGACGCCGTTGCTCGACGCGCCCGAGCGCGCCGCGGCGAGGGCGGTGACGGCGCGCATCGCCGGCACCTCGGAGATCGCGGCGTTGGAGTCAGGCGAGCCGACCTTCAAGCCCGCGAGGAACTGCACCGTCCGGCCGTCCGGGGCGATGAGCCCGGCACTCGCCCGGTACGCCTGATAGGCAGCTGGGGGAACCCGCGCCACCGCGCCGCTCGACGGCTGTGAGGGCGGGAGCGATCCGGCGGCGCCGAGCTCGCGGTGGAGCGCGGCGAGCTCGCTCGGCGCGAGACGCGTGCCGTTCGGGTCGAGGGGCGCGATCACCGCCGACCACAGCCTGCTGGCCTCGATCACCCTTCCCGCCCTCGCGAGCGCCGAGGGATGTGACCAGATCGGCCGGTCGTAGGTGAGGACGAGCTCGACCGGGTTCGTGCTCGCCGAGGAGAAGTGCTCGACGAGGAGCGCCTGGCCGGCGGCGGAGCCGCTCCCCGGCGGCGGCGCGATCCCGCCCCCGAAGCCCGACGAGCGGTCGGCGGCCGCGAAGCCCGCCAGCGAGGCGAGGACGACCGATCCGGCGAGGAGGGCGAGGGCGGGGCGCCGCACGACGCGCCCGGCGAACCGGCCCCAGGCGCCGCTCGCCCGCTGGCCGGCCGACGGCCGCGCCGGCCAGAACAGCGCCTTCCCGAGGATGGCGAGCACGGCCGGGACGAGCGTCACGCCGGCGACCACCATGAGCGTGACGCCGATCGAGAGCGGCAGGGCGAGGCCGTGGTAGACGCCGAAGGTGGCGAGAAGGAGGCTGAGCAGGGCCGCGATCACGGTCGCGGCGGAGAAGGCGATCGAGGCGCCCACCCGCTCGACCGCCCGCTCGACGGCCTCGGCGTGCCCGAGGCCGCGGCGGACCTCCTCGCGGACCCGGAAGACGAGGAACAGGCCGTAGTCCGTCCCGGCGCCGAGCACGAGCACGATGAGCAGCAGCTGGGTGATGCTCGAGACGCCGACCCCGAGGCGGGCGACCCCCGCGACGAGCGATTCGGCCATGAGCAGCACGACCGCCGCCGGCAGCAGGGTCGCGAGCGGCGCGAGCGGCGAGCGGAAGACGGCGAGGAGCAGGAGGACGATCAGCCCGATCGAGAGCTCCTCCGCTCTGGCCCCGATCCCGCGGGCCTGCCGGGCCTGGTCGGCGGTGATCGCGAGGTCGCCCGTCGCCTGGAGCACGAGCCCGTGCGGCGCGCCGACCCTCGTGAACAGCGCGCGAAGCGACCGGACGAAGGCGACGTCGGGGGCGTTCGTCCTCTGAGAGAGCGACGCCCGCACCTGGATCTGCGCGGCCTGGCCGTCGCCGGAGTACTCGACGACGCGTGCGGAGCGGGCGTGGGGAAGGCGCGCCGCCGCGGCGGCCAGGCGCTCGATCGCCGACTTGTCGGCGGCGTCGAGGGGCCGGTGGTCCGACGTGGCCGCGACCACGAAGGCGTCGTCGTTGCTCGAGCTGCCGTAGAAAGGAGCGGCGAGGCGTGCCGCGACGTTGCTCGGATCACTCGCCGGGAGAAAGCGGGTGCTGTTGTCGTCGACTGCCTGCCCGATCGAAGGAAGGAGGCGGACGCAGGCGACGGCGGCGACGATCCAGAGCGCGAGGACGAGCCACCGCCGGCGCACAGAGAAGCGTCCGAGGGCGGCGAAAAGCGAGGTCATGCGTCGACTCCCAGGTGGCGCCCCGGGCAGCGACGATGATCGCCGGCCATCGCCCGCCGAGGTCGTGCAAGTCAACCACAGCCGGCGCGGCGGGTGGGATCACCTTCCCGGGCGGCGCACCGGCACGGCTCGCGTCCCCGATGAGGCCCGGCCGTGGCGCCCGCCCGTCTCCGGATTGGCGCCCGCCCGCCCCGGCTCGGCGCGGGGCACGAGCCGGGGCGGCGAGTCAGGCGGCCCAGGGCGGCACGCCGTCCTGGCGCTCGTAGCGGTACCGGCACCGGGCCCAGCGCGAGCGGCGGCTCAGCACGAAGGCGACGAGGAGGACGACGACGAACCAGCCGGCGTGCGGCCGCCACGACCCGACGTGCCAGGCGAGCGAGCCCACCGTCGCCATGAAGACGAACCAGGCGAGGAGGAGGAGCCCGATCCTCGAGCGGCGCCGGTGGACCGGCTGCTGCGGGGGGAGCGCGCTCGGCAGGGGCGGGAGGTCGACCAACAGCCCGGAGAGGTCGGCCCGGGTCTTCGCGCCCATCGCATTGCCCATTCGCTCGTCGAACTCGCTCTGGTCCAGCCGGCCGTCGGCGAAGTGCTTCGAGAGCGCCTCGGCGACCTCGTTGCGCTCGGAGTCGGACACGCGGAGGTCCGCGTTCGGCACACGCGCGGCGCGGGCGCGCCCTCCGGAGCCGCTCACCGGGCCCCAGCCCGATCCCCACGGTGAGGAGCAGTTGTCACGCATCGCGGTCGACGCTCCTTTCCCTACGCCGGCACGTGCCGGTGGATGAGGTCGGCCGCGAGCGGCTGCTCTGCCTCCTCCTCGGGGATGAACAGCCAGGCCGCGACGTAAAGCGGCACGCCCGCCCCTCCGAGGAGCGTGAGCGCGACCATCGCCAGCCGGACGACGGCGACGTCGACGTCGAGATACTCGGCGATACCTGCGGCGACGCCGGCGATGAGCCGGCCCTCGTAGGACCGCCGGAGCGGGCGAGCCTCGCCCGAAGGGTTCCTGTCATCTGCCATGCGACGATCATCCGTGACGCTCTCTCCCGAGGCCATCGGGAAGTTCCCTGATCCTTCCCCGAGCGTGACCGGCTCGGCTCGGGGTCGTCCCCGGTAGCCGTCGGTCCGGTCGGGCGCGATCATCGAGGCATCGGACGGCGTACCGAGACTGAGCACTTCGAGAACGAGCGGGGTTGGTGCGTGCGCGATGCCGCGCCCGACTGGCGGCGCCGGCGCCCCGACCGCGCGTCGCGCCGAGACGCAGGCGAGAAGGGCCGGTCTCCGCAGGGCGACGAGTGGTGGGCGCCGCGCGAGTGGCGGCGGGGTCCGCCCTGGTGGGGCCCGCCGCACTGGCGTGGGGCGGGGCGCTGGTGGGCGGCGCCCAGGCGCCCCGGCCCGCTCCGCCGGAGCGCCGACGACCGGCTGCTCGGCGGCGTCGCCGCGGGGATCTCGAGCAAGGTCGGCGTCGACTCGACGCTCGTACGCATCGGCTTCGTCCTCAGCATCCTCGCCGGCGGGGTCGGCATCTGCGCCTACGTGCTCGCCTGGCTGTTCGTCGCGCCGGAGGGGGACCGGGCGAGCATCGCGTCGCGAGCCCTGCGCGACAGCAGGGGGATCGCCCTCGCGCTCGCCCTCGTGCCGC
>DAHVLW010000168.1:0-2531 GCA_027320205.1 Acidimicrobiaceae bacterium | reverse complement strand
CCCAGCTGTCGACCGCCGAGGTCGACGGGGTGCTCGCCGATCTGGCCGCCCTCGGCCCACCGCGCCCGATAGTCGTGCTCACCGGGGGAGACCCGCTCGAGCGGAGCGACCTGCTCGGGATCGCCTCGCGGGGAGCGGACGCCGGCCTGCGGATCGCCGTCTCCGCCGCCGGCACGGACCTTGCCGATGAGTCGCGGCTCGCCGGCCTGCGGTCGGTGGGCACGACGGCCGTCTCGTTCTCGATCGACGGCGGCTCGGCCGCCACCCACGACGACTTCCGCCGGGTCGGCGGCTCGTTCGACCGCACCGTCTTGGCCTGCCGGGCTGCTGTCCGGGCCGGGCTGCGGCTCCAGCTCAACACGACGGTCAGCGCCCAGACGGTGCGCGAGCTGCCTGCGGTCGCCCGGCTCGCACGCCAGCTCGGCGCCGGCCTGTGGAGCGTCTTTTTCGTCGTGCCGACCGGGCGCGGTCGCCAGCTTGGTGCGCTGTCCGCGCAGGACACCGAGGACGTGCTGCACTTCCTCTACGACATCGCCGAGATCGTACCGCTGAAGACGACCGAGTCGCCGCAGTTCCGGCGTGTGATGCTCGAGCGTGACGCCGCCGGCGGCGCCCTGCCGACCGGGCGCGGGGCCCTCTACGGCGAGCTCCGCGATCTGCTGGAGGTGGCCGGCTTCGAGCCGGGCGAGGTGATGCGACACCCGGCGGGGGTCCCGGCACGCCGCCCGCCGATGGCCGTCGGCGACGGCCGCGGGGTCGTGTTCGTCTCCCACACGGGCGACGTGTTCCCGAGCGGCTTCCTCCCGCTCAGCGTCGGCAACGTGCGCGACGCCAAGCTGACCGACATCTACGCCACCGCCCCGCTCCTGCGAGCGCTCCGCGACCCGGAGCGCCTCGGCGGCCGCTGCGGCCGCTGCGAGCTGCGCGAGCTCTGCGGGGGGTCGCGCGCCCAGGCCTTCGGCGCCAGCGGGGACCCGCTGGCCGAGGATCCCACCTGTCCCTACCAACCGGCGACGGTTGGCAGCGGGGACACGACGCGCTTCGCCCGCCCCGGTGGCTCCGCCGCCGTTGCATGACGACGAGACGAGAGGACCGAGATGGGCACCGAACCGGTGAGCGAGACCGAGTTGCTGAGGCAGACGGTGCGGCGTCTCGTCGCCGACAAGGTCGAGCACGCCGACGCCGAGGCCGACGCCGAGCGGCGCTGGCCCCATGATCTATGGCGGCGCCTCGTCGGCCTCGACCTGGCTGGGGTGCTCGTCCCGGCCGAGCGCGGGGGCGCCGGGGGCGCGGCGTCGACGGCGGTGGTCGTCGCAGAGGAACTGGCTCGCGGGTCCGGATCGCTGGCCTGGGGCTGGCTCGAACACACCGACGCCACCTGGATCCTCGGCGCCCTCGGGTCCGAGGAGGTGAAGGCCCGCTTCCTGCCCCGTCTCGCGTCGGGCGAGTTGATCGGGTCGGCGCTGAAGGCGACCGAGGCCGGCGGCGGGTCGAGCCCGGCCGGGATCGCCAACACCGCCAGGGCGGTCGACGGGGGCTATGTGCTGAACGGGCGCAAGGTGTTCCAGAGCATGGCCGGGGTCGCCGACATCTACCTCGTAGTGGCACGGATCGAGCCGGCCCCCGAGTCGGGCGCGCTCGGCGTGTTCCTCGTCGAGCGTGACTGCCCCGGGCTCTCGTTCGGACCCGCCGAGCGGACGATGGGTCTGCGTGGCCTGCCGATAGGCGACATCGTGCTCGACGACTGCCGCGTCCCGGACTGCCACGTCGTCGGCGCGCCCGGAGGCTTCGGCGCCGTCGTCGGGCACCACGCCAGGCTCGCACCGCTTCTTGTGGCGGCCATCGCGCTGGGACTCGCCGAATCGAGTCTCGGCGAGACCGTCGAGTTCCTCGTCTCGCGCTCGGTGGGCGGTGAGCCGCTCGCCTCGCTGCCGGCCATCCAGCTGCGACTGGCCGACCTGATCATCGAGGTGGAGGCGATCCGCGGCCTGCTCGAACGGGCCGAAGGCGGGCGCGGCCGGCCGGCGCTCGGCGCTCTCACCAAGGTGGCGGCGACCGAGGCGGCGGCACGGGTCATCGACGCCTGCATCACGCTCAACGGGGCAGCCGGCTACTCGGCGGCACTTCCGATCGAGAGGCGGGCACGGGACGTGCGTGCCCTGGCGATCCACTACGGGACCAACGACCAGCTGCGCCTGATCGCCGCGAGGGCGGTGCTCGGCGCCTTCCGGAAGGAGCATTGACGAGGTGGCGACGGACGACGGAACACCCCTGCGCCTGGACGCCACCCGCGAGGAGGCGCTCGGGCGCGCCGCCGAGCTGATCGGGCGGGCCTGGCGTAGCTTCGACAGCTTCCGACCCGACGAGCCGGACCTCGACGAGCATGTCCGCTCGCTCCTGCAATCCGGCGTGCCCGAGGGGCCGTCGGCAGCGCTCGACGTGCTGGACGACGCGGAGCGGGTGCTCGACCAGAGCATCGCCCAGACGAGGCCCCGCTACTTCGGGTTCATCGGCTCGTCGGCCCTCGAGAT
>DAHVLW010000162.1:0-3818 GCA_027320205.1 Acidimicrobiaceae bacterium | reverse complement strand
GGGGGGCGTCGTCGCGGTGCCGACCGACACCGTCTACGGGCTCGCGGCCGACGCCCGCAGCGAGTCGGCGACTCAGGCCATCTTCGCCCTGAAGGGCCGCCCGCTCGCGCTCGAGCTCCCCGTGCTCGTCGCGACCGCAACCGACGCCCTGGCCCTCGCCGCCGCGGCGGCGCGGGCCCGCCTCGGGCTGCTCGCGGCGGCGTTCTGGCCCGGCGCGCTCACCGTCGTCGTCGACCGGTGCCCGGGCGCCGAGCTCCACCTCGGCGGTGACCCGGCGACGGTCGGGCTTCGCGTGCCCGACCAGGCCGCGGTCCGCGAGCTTGCGGCGATGGTGGGGCCGCTCGCGGTGACGAGCGCCAACCGCCACAGCGAGCGCCCCTGCACGAGCTCCGAGGAGGCCCGCCTGGTCGTCGGCGACGGCACCCTCGTGCTCGACGGCGGGCGCTGCGACGGGCAGCCATCGACGGTCGTGTCGCTCGCGGGTCCCGAGCCTCGACTGCTGCGCGCCGGGCCGGTGCGCCTCGAGGACGTCGCGGGCGTGCTCGCTGGGGCGCCGCCGGGACCTCAGGCCCGGCGCGGCTCCCAGCGGAACCGGCGCGCCGCGACGTAGACGGCGACGGCCGTCCAGATCATCATGTCGAGCACGTCGCGCCAAGCCCACGGCGAGGCGCCGGGGAGCGTGTCGAAGGGCGCGTAGACCGCCACGATGAGGTGCCGCACCGGGAACCACGTCGAGATGCGCGCGAGCGCCGACCCGCGCGTCAGTGGGAACCACAGCCCGGAGAGGAACAGGAGCACGAAGTAGACGATCGAGATGATCGGCCCTGCCGATTCCTGGTTGGGAATGAGCGTCGAGATCGCGACCCCGAGCGCGGTGAAGCAGACGGCGCCGGCGAGCAGCGCGACGGCGAGCGCTCCCCAGTCGCGGGGCAGCACGACGTCGTAGGCGTACCGCCCGATGAGCAGCAGGAGGACGACCTGGGTGAGGGCGACGACGAACGAGCTCAAGAACGTGCCGCCGAGCATCTCGGCCGTGGACAGCGGGCTCAACCTGAGCCGCTTCAGAAGCCCGGCCTCCCGCCGCAGCACGAGCTGGATGCCGAGCATGTTGAAGCAGGCCGACATCACGCCGTAGGCGGCGAAGCCCGGGACGTAGTACTGCACCATCCGCACGTGGCCGAGGGCGCTGGAGTGGTTCGTCCCCCCGGCGGCCGAGAGCAGGAGGAGGAAGACCACCGAGAACCCGACGGTGAAGACCGCCCCGAACGGGTTGCGCCAGAAGGCGAGCTGCTCGTAGCGGAGGTGGAGCAGCACGTGGCGCAGCGTCGAGCGCCTGCGGCCGATCATCCCCGCCTCGACGCTCACGGGCGCCTGCCCCTGGCGGCGTGGCGAGACGTCGGGCGTGACTCCGGGCGCTTCGGCGAGCCGGCCGGATCCGCACCGTCCTCCGCCTCGGGCTGCGCGGTGAGTCGGAGGTAGACGTCCTCGAGGGTCAGGCGCTCGACGCCCAGGCCGGCGAGCGGGACACCGGCGTCGAGCGCCCAGCCGGTGAGCCGGTTGAGGACCCGCACCTCGTCGGAGGTCACGATCTCGAGGAGCGCCGCGCCGTCTGCGCCTTCGCGTCCGTGCGCGGGGGCGGCGAGGCCGGCGAGCTCGGGCGGCAGCGCCGCCCGTCCGCCCTCGGTCAGGGCGAAGCGGATGCGCGCCTCACCCTCGTCGCGCCCGCCGAGACGGTGCGGGGGGCCCTCGGCGACGATCCGTCCGCGGGCGATGACGGCGACGCGGTCGGCGAGCGCTTCCGCCTCGTCCATGTAGTGGGTCGTGAGGATGACCGTCGTGCCCCCGGTAGAGAGCGAACGGACGAGGTCCCACGCGCCGCGCCTCGACGAGGGGTCGAAGCCCGTGGTCGGCTCGTCGAGGAAGACGAGGTCGGGCCGGCCGATGATCCCCATCCCGACGTCGAGGCGCCGCTGCTGGCCGCCGGAGAGCGTCTTCACGCGAGCGTTCGCCTTCTCGGCGAGCCCGACGAGCTCGACGACCTCGTCGACGGGCCGAGGGCTCGGGTAGTAGCCGGCCGTCCGCTCGAGCACCTCCCGCACCGTCAGCAGCTGCTCGACGGCGAGCTCCTGGAGGACGATCCCGAGCCGCTCGCGAAGGTCGCGCGCGCGGCGCGCCGGGTCGTGGCCGAGGACCTCGACGTGCCCGGAGTCGCGCCTGCGAAACCCCTCGAGGATCTCGATCGTCGTCGTCTTCCCGGCCCCGTTCGGGCCGAGGAGCGCGAAGACCTCGCCCCTTTCGACGCGGAAGGAGACGTCTCGTACGGCCTCGAGGTCGCCGTAGCGCTTGCGGAGCCCCTCCACGACGACCGCGGGCCGACTGTCCGCGGGCTGCGTCGCGGGCTCCATCGCGAGCCGAGCCTATCGAGCGCGGCCGTCTCGGGGCGGCCTCTCGCCATAGACTCGGCGACCGTGCGGATCGCGGCTGCTGCCGACCACGCCGGGTTCGCGTTGAAGGAGCTTCTGGCCCGCCAGCTCGAGGATGCCGGCCACGAGGTTGCCGACCTCGGCACCCACGACGAGCAGCCCGTCGACTACCCGGACTACGGCGCAGCCGTCGGCCGTGCCGTCGCTGCCGGCGAGGCCGACGCCGGTCTGTGCGTGTGCGGGACCGGGATCGGGATCGCCATCGCGGCCAACAAGGTCCCCGGCGTGCGCGCCGCCGTCATACACGACGCGACCTCCGCCCGGCTCGCCCGGGCTCACAACGACGCCAATGTCGCCTGCTTCGGCGCTCGGGTCACCGGTCCGGAGGTCGCCGCCGACGCCGTCGAGACGTTCCTCGCGACGGGGTTCGACGCGGGCCGGCACCTGCGCCGGATCGCGAAGATCGACCGTCTGGAGGAGGGCCGGGCATGATCCGCCTGGCGGACCGCACGCCGAGGGGACGCGTCTAGGTGCACGCCTACGGCGGCTTCGCAGTCGTCTTCGGCGTCGCCGTCGTCGCCACCTACCTCCTGACCTTCGCCCTGCGCCCCCTCGCCCGCCGGCTCGGCGCCGTCGCCCGGCCGGGGGTCGACATGGTCCACGCCCGGCCGACGCCGGCCATCGGCGGTGCGGCGATGTTCGCCGCCTTCGCGATCGCGATGCTCGTCGCCTCCCGGCTGGGGTCGCTCCAGGGGATCTTCGCCGGCTCGTCCGAGCCGCTCGGCGTCGTGGTCGCCGGATTCGTCGTCTTCGCCGTCGGGCTCGTCGACGACGTGCGCGACATCTCGGCCCCGGCCAAGGTCGCCGGCCAGGTGCTCGCCGCGATGGTCCTCGTCTTCCTCGGCGTGACGATGTACTGGTTCAAGATCCCCTTCGTCTCGGGGATCATCGCCCTCAGCCCGTCCGTGCTCCCGCTCGTCACGGCGCTGTGGGTCGTCGGCACGGCGAACGCCGTCAACCTGATCGACGGCCTCGACGGCCTCGCCGCGGGGATCGTCGCCATCGCCTCGGCGGCGCTCTGCGTCTACGGGCTCAGGCTCGTGCACCTCGGCGACCTCTCGGGCGGCGCCAACGAGATCGGCCCGCTCGTCGCCGCCATCGCCTGCGGCGTGTGCATCGGGTTCCTGCCCCACAACTTCCATCCCGCCCGCGTCTTCATGGGCGACAGCGGCGCGCTGTTCCTCGGCCTGCTCATGGCGTCGGCGACGATGGTGATCGGCGGGCGGACCGGCGGGATCGCCGGCGAGTCGGGCATCGACGTCGCCGGGTTGACCTTCTTCCGGTTCGCGCCGCTGTTCATCCCCTTCTTCATCCTCGGGGTGCCGATCCTCGACA
>DAHVLW010000039.1:0-3157 GCA_027320205.1 Acidimicrobiaceae bacterium | reverse complement strand
GCCTCCGCTGCGTCCAGGGCGCGGGGCACCATCGCCGCGAGGGCGACGACCGTCACGTCCGTGCCCTGCCGCCTCGTCGAGGCCCGGCCGAGCTCGTCCACGAGCTCGCCCTCTTCCACCTCGCCCTTCGTCGGGTAGAGGGACTTCTGCTCGAAGAACACGACCGGGTCCGGGTCGCGCACCGCGGCGGCGAAGAGACCGACGACGTCCCGCGGCGTCGAGGGCGCGACGACCTTCAACCCCGGGATCGACATCGCCCAGGACTCGACCGACTGGGAGTGCTGCGCGCCGAAGCGCACGCCCCCTCCGTTGGCGGTGCGGATCACGAGCGGCAGCGACACCTGGCCGTTCGTCATGTACCGCGCCTTGGCGATCTCGTTCGCGACGATGTCCCAGCAGACGGCGAAGAAGTCGGAGAACATCACCTCGGCGACCGGCCGGAGCCCCGTCATGGCCGCTCCCATCGCCGCGCCGAGGATCGCCTGCTCGGAGATCGGGGTGTCGACGATGCGGGCCGGACCGAACTTCTCGAGCAGACCGACCGTCGCCTTGAACACCCCTCCGGCCGCGCCGACGTCCTCGCCGATGAGCACGACCGAGGGATCGTGCGCCATCTCCTGGGCGATCGCCGCGGCGACGGCGTCTCTGTAGGTCATCTCCGCCATGTCGCGCCCCCATCGGCAAAGACGTCGGCCAGGACGAGCCGCACGTCGGGCGGCCCGCTCGAGCGGCACTCCTCCACCGCCTTCTCGACGGCGGTGTCGACGTCGAGGTCGATCGCGTCGAGCATCGCCTGGTCGACCCCCGACTCGACGAGCCGCGCGCGGAAGCGGGGCAGCGGGTCGCGTGCCAGCCACGCGGCGAGCTCGTCCTCGGGGCGGTACTTCCCGGGGTCGGCACGGGAGTGCCCGCCGTGGCGATAGGTGAGCGCCTCGATGAGCAGCGGACCCGCCCCGGACCGCACCCATTCGAGCGCGGAGCTCGCCACCGAGTAGACGGCCTCGGCGTCGTTGCCGTCGATGACGACCGCCGGCAGGCCGTAGGCGCCGGCGCGGTCGGCGGCCGGTCTTGCGACCGACGTCACCGACTGGATCGGCGTGTACTCCATCCAGAGGTTGTTCTCGCAGACGAAGACGACGGGGAGCGAGTAGACGGCGGCGAAGTTGAGCGACTCGTGAAAGGCGCCGATGTTCGTCGTGCCGTCGCCGAAGAAGCACACCGTCGCCTGCCCGCTGCGGCGCAGCTTCGCCGACCACGCCGCGCCGTTGGCGATCGTCAAGTGGGCCCCGACGATCGCGTAGGAGCCCATCATCTGGTGCTCGACGCTCGTGAGATGCATCGAGCCGCCCTTGCCGGCCATCAGCCCGTTCGAACGGCCCATCAGCTCGCCCATGATCTTCGCCATCGGGACGCCCCGCGCCAGGGTGTGGTTGTGCCCCCGGTAGGTGGCGAAGGTGTAGTACCCCGGGCGCATCGCCTCGCCGAAGCCGGCGGCGATCGCCTCCTGGCCGAGGCCGAGGTGGCTCGTCCCCTTGACCAGCCCCTCCAGGAACAGGTCGTAGGCGCGCTTCTCGAACGCCCGCATCGTCGCCATCTGGCGGTAGAGGGAGATCCGCACGGCCGCCGGCGCCGGCTCGGCGCTGGCCGGCGGGCTCCAGGAGCGGCCCATGACGCCCCGGTCGGCCGGGGCGGGCCCGGCGGGCGGGGCGCCGTGCCCCGGCGTTCCCGGCATGGCTGCGCTCTCGCCCGGCACGGCGTCTCGCCCGGGCGCTCCCGGCGATCCCGCGGCTGCGGGCTGCTCCGCGGCTGCCGGCTGCTCGCTCAGCCCAGCCGCGCGCGCGGCGGGGCCGGCCTCGGCGCCCGCCTCCGGCTGATCTCCCGACCCCGGCAGCTCCGGGCCCTTCTCCCCCCGAGCGGCCTCGGCGCCTGACCGTGACCGGCTAAGGAACATCGCTCGCTCTCCGTTCCGCCGCCGCTGGTGCGGCTCTCCGCTGGACGGTACCCCGGAGCACCCCCTCTGCGCCACGTGCGGACCTCCACCCGGCGCCCGCGCGCGTGAGGTTCATCGTGCGCGCGTCGCGCCGCCGAGGAAGAGGGCGCCGATCTCGGGGTTGTCGAGGACCTCGCGCCCGGTGCCCCGGAAGCGGAGCCTCCCGTTCTCGAGCACGACGCCGTGAGTGGCCAGCCTCAGGCCAGCTCGGGCGTTCTGCTCGACGAGAAGGATCGTCCGCCCGTCGGCGTGCATCGCGCGCACCGTGTCGAAGACGAGCCGGAGCGTGCGCGGGTCGAGCCCCATCGACGGCTCGTCGAGCACGACGAGCGCCGGGTCGAGCATCAGGCACCGGGCGAACTCGACGAGGCGCTGCTGGCCGCCCGAAAGGCTTCCGGCCTTGGCGCTCGAGCGCTCGGCGACGATCGGGAAGCGCTCCACGACCTGGTCGAGGCGCCGGCGGACGAGCGCGCGGTCGCGCACCAGGAAGGCGCCCATCTCGACGTTCTCGCGGACGGTCATCTCCCGGAACAGGCTGTGGTTCTGAGGAACCTGGACGATGCCGCGCTCGAGCCGCTGCCGGGGCGAACGCGACCCGAGCCGCTCGCCGCGGAACACCACGTCGCCCAGCCGGGGCCGCACGATGCCGCTCACCGTCGCGAGCAGCGTCGACTTGCCCGCGCCGTTCGGGCCGACGACACAGGTCAGGCTGTGCTCGGGGACCTCGAAGCTGACCCCGTGCAGGATGTCGCCGCCGCCGTAGCCGGCGACCACCTCCTCGAAGGCGAGGATCGCCGGCGCGGTCGCGGCGCCCCCCGGCGCCGCGCCCCCCGGCGCCGTAGCCGTGGGCGCCGTCGCCACCTCAGCCACCTGCGTCGCCGCCCACGCCGACGAGCTCGTCGTCCTCGCCGCCGCCGAGGTAGGCGTCGAGCACCCTCGGGTCGGCGCGCACGACCTCGGGCGGCCCTCCGGCGATCACCGTCCCCTGGTGCATCACCGTCACGCGCTGGCAGAGATCCATGACGAGCTCCATGTTGTGCTCGACGACGAGGAACGTCTTGCCGGCGCGGTTGAGCTGGCGGACCCGCTCGGCGATCTCGTTGACGAGCGTCGGGTTGACGCCGCCGGCCGGCTCGTCGAGCAGCAGGACCGCGGGGTCGGCGACGA
>DAHVLW010000136.1:0-4317 GCA_027320205.1 Acidimicrobiaceae bacterium | reverse complement strand
GGCTCAACCTGTTCGCCCCCTCGGTCGGCTCCGCCGCGCTCGCCCGGCTCTACGGGGCGGCCTACATCCTCGCTCAGCCGGGCCGGCCGCAGCCGCCGGGCACACGTCTCGTGGCGACGATCGCCGGCGAGGGCCTCTACGCCGTGCCGGGCGCCTCCCGCTTCGGCTTCGCCGGAAGCGGCGCCGGCTCGGCGCACGTCCTGTCGGCCGCCCGACCCGGCGACCGCACCTACGTCCTCCACCTGCGCGTCCCGAAGCGGGCGACGCTCGTCATGCGCGTCACCGACGTCGCCGGATGGCACGCCTCGGCGGGTGGGCGACCGCTGCGCATCGAGCGCTCGCCGGGCGACTTGATGCAAGCCGAGGTCCCCGCCGGCACGACGAGGATCGTGCTCGACTACTGGCCACCACGGCTGACCGACGGCTTCGCGCTCGCCCTCGCTGCCGTGATCGCGCTGCTCGCCTGGGCGCTGCTCGCCCGCCTCTGGCCGAGGCGCGCGGCTGGTACCCTCGCCACATGGGCGGCGCCTTCGACACCGTCGTCGTCGTCGACTTCGGCGCCCAGTATGCGCAGCTGATCGCCCGGCGCGTCCGCGAGGCCCACGTCTACTCCGAGATCGTCCCCCACTCGGCGAGCGCGACGGAGATCCTCGCGGCTGAGCCGAAGGGGATCGTGCTCTCGGGCGGGCCGGCGTCGGTCCACGTCGAGGGCGCGCCCCGCGTCGACCCCGCCATCTACTCGGCCGGCGTGCCGATCCTCGGCATCTGCTACGGCGCCCAGCTGCTCGCCCTCGAGCTCGGCGGCGAGGTCGCCCGCACCGGGGCCGGCGAGTACGGTCGGGCTCCCCTGACGCCGCTCCCGCCGCAGTCGGGCGCCTCGCTGCTCGACGGCTGGCCGAGCCCCTCCGAGGTCTGGATGAGCCACGCCGACTCGATCGTCGGCGCGCCCCCGGGCTTCGAGGTGACGGCGTCCGCCCCCGGGGCCCCGGTCGCCGCCCTTGAGGACGCACGCCGTCGCATCGCCGGCGTGCAGTTCCACCCCGAGGTGGTCCACACCGAGCGCGGGCAGGAGCTCTTGAAGAGGTTCCTGCACGACATGTGCGAATGTCGTCCGACCTGGACGCACAGCTCGGTGATCGAGGCAGCAGTCGAGTCCGTCCGCGCCCAGGTCGGCGACGGCCGGGTGCTCTGCGCGCTGTCGGGGGGCGTCGACTCCGCGGTGACGGCGGCGCTCGTCGCCAAGGCGGTCGGCGACCGGCTGACATGTGTCTTCGTCGACACCGGGCTGATGCGCGCCGGGGAGGCGGAGCAGGTCGAGGGGACCTTCTCGCGCCAGTTTGGGATGGACCTCGTCCACCTGAAGGCCGCCGAGCGCTTCTTCGCTGCGCTGGCGGGCGTCGTCGACCCGGAGGAGAAGCGGAAGCGGATCGGCGAGCTTTTCATCCGGCTGTTCGAGGAGGTCGCGAAGGAGCACGCCGACGCTGGATTCCTCGCCCAGGGCACGCTCTACCCCGACGTCGTCGAGTCGGGAGGGAGGGACGCCGCGACGATCAAGTCGCACCACAACGTCGGCGGGCTCCCCGAGAAGATGGGCCTCGAGCTCGTCGAGCCGTTGCGGCTGCTGTTCAAGGACGAGGTGCGCGCCATCGGCGAGGAGCTCGGACTGCCCGAGCACATCGTCTGGCGCCATCCGTTCCCCGGTCCGGGGCTCGCCGTGCGCGTCGTCGGGGAGGTGACACGAGAGCGCGTCGAGACGCTGCGCGCCGCGGACGCGATCGTGCTCGACGAGGTCCGCCGGGCCGGCCTCGAGCGGGAGCTCTGGCAGGCCTTCGCCGTGCTCCCGGCCGTGCGGACCGTCGGGGTCATGGGCGACGAGCGCACCTACGCCCACCCGGTCGTCGTGCGCGCCGTGACGAGCGAGGACGCGATGACGGCCGACTGGGCCCGCCTTCCCTACGAGCTGCTCGAGCGGCTCTCCTCCCGGCTCGTCAACGAGGTGCCCGGGGTCAACCGCGTCGCCTACGACGTCACCTCGAAGCCGCCGGGCACGATCGAGTGGGAGTGACGTCGCCGGGCGACCTCGGGGCGCTCCTCGAGGGGCTGAACGCCCCGCAGCGCGAGGCGGTCGAGCACGTCGCGGGCCCGCTCGTCGTCGTGGCCGGCGCGGGATCGGGGAAGACCCGCGTGCTCACCGCCCGCATCGCGCGCCTGCTCGCCACGGGCGTCGCGCCGTGGCGGATCCTCGCCATCACCTTCACCAACAAAGCCGCCGACGAGATGCGCCGGCGCGTCGTCGCCCTCGTCGGGGAGGACGCCGAGCGGATGTGGATCTCGACCTTCCACTCCGCCTGCGCCCGCATCCTCCGGCGCAACGCCGAGCGCGCGGGCTACCGGTCGGGGTTCACGATCTACGACGAGACGGACTCCCGCCGACTCGTCGAGCACGTCCTCGAGGAGCTCGGCGTCGACCAGAAGCGCCTCCCCGCCCGCGCCGTGGTCGGCGCGATCAGCCAGGCGAAGTCGGAGCTGCTCGACGCCTCGGGTCACCAGGCGAGGTCGCGGACGATCTACGAGCGGCGCATCGCAGAGGTCTTCGCCGAGTACGAGCGCCGGCTCGTCGCCGCCAACGCGATGGACTTCGACGACCTGCTCGGCGTGACCGTCCGGCTGCTCCGGCGGGACGCGGAGGTGCTCGAGCACTACCAGCAGCGGTTCCTCCACGTCCTCGTCGACGAGTACCAGGACACGAACCGCGCGCAGAACGAGATCGTCACGATGATCGGCGGGCTGCACCGCAACGTCTGCGTCGTCGGCGACTCCGACCAGAGCATCTACCGCTTCCGCGGCGCCGAGGTGCGCAACCTCCTCGACTTCGCCCGGGCGTTCCCGGAGGCGAGGACGATCGTCCTTGACCAGAACTACCGATCCACCCAGCACATCCTCGACGCCGCGAACGCCGTGATCGGCAACAACATGCTGCGCCAGGAGAAGTCGCTGTGGAGCGCGCTCGGCCCCGGCGAGCGGATCCGCCGCTACCGCGCCGGGGACGAGCGGGACGAGGCGACCTTCGTCGCCGACGAGATCGCCACGCTGCGGCGCGACTTGGGGATCGCGCTCGGCGACGTCGCCGTCTTCTACCGGACGAACGCCCAGAGCCGTGCCGTCGAGGAGGCGCTCACGGCGCGTGGCCTTCCCTACAAGGTGGTCGGCGGGACCCGCTTCTACGACCGCCGGGAGGTCCGGGACCTCCTGGCCTACCTGCGGCTCGTCGCCAACCCCGCCGACGAGGTGTCGCTGCGCCGGGTCCTCAACGTGCCGCGCCGGGGCATCGGGGCGACGACGGCGGCCAAGGTCGCGCGGCTCGCAGGCGAGCGGCAGCTCGCCTTCGTCGAGGCGCTCGGTCGCGCCGAGGAGGCCGGGGTCGCCGGCAGGTCGTTGCACGCGGTCCGCGGATTTATCGAGCTGCTCGGCCGGCTTGCCGGCCTGGCCGAGCTGGCGCCGGTCGAGACGCTGCGGGCGGTCGTGGACCTGACGGGATACCGCGCCGCGCTCGAGGCCGAGGCGGCGGCCGGCGGCCCGGCGCTCGCCCACGAGGCCGAGGGCCGCCTCGGCAACGTCGACGAGCTCGCGACGGTCGCCGCCCACTTCCCCGACCTCGAGTCGCTGCTCGCGACGACGTCGCTCGTCGCGGCGACCGACGATCTCGACCTCGACGGAGGGCGGGTGGCGCTGATGACGCTGCACGCCGCCAAGGGGCTCGAGTTCCGGGCCGTCTTCCTCACCGGGATGGAGGAGGGGGTGTTCCCGCACGACCGCGCCCTGGCGGAGCCCGACGACCTCGAGGAGGAGCGGCGCCTCGCCTACGTCGGCATCACGAGGGCCCGTGAGCGCCTCTACATGACGAGCACGTACGTGCGGACCATCTACGGCCAGACGCGGGACAGCCTCGTCAGCAGGTTCGTGAAGGAGATCCCCGAGGACCTCGTCGAAGACGTCTCCGGGTCGCTCGGGCCCGGTTACTCGACCGCCCGGCTGCGCGAGTCGGGTGACCGCCAGGCCCCCTCGCCCGGCGCGAGCCGCGGCAGCGGCGCGCTCCCGGTGCGCTCGACGGGCGCCGAGGCGCTCGGTCTCGGGCCCGGTGAACGCGTCGTCCACGCGCGCTGGGGGGAGGGGACGGTCGTCGAGGTGTCGGGCGAGGGGGAGAAGGCCGAGGCGACGATCGCGTTCGACCGGCACGGCCGCAAGCGCTTCCTGCTCGCCCTCACGCCGGTGAAGCGTGCCTGAGCGCCTCCCCGCCGGGGCCGATTGGGCCGGCAC
>DAHVLW010000106.1:0-1684 GCA_027320205.1 Acidimicrobiaceae bacterium | reverse complement strand
TGCTGATCGGCGCGCCCTGCTCCTGACGTCGCGCACGCTCCGCCAGCCATTGCCCGTCGCCCCATTCGTGGTCGAGGCGGGTCACGACCGACGCCGTCGCCGGAGGCTCCTCGGTCCCGAACGCGACGGGGTCCGCGCGCTCGCGACGGCCCGACGGGGAGTCGATCGCGAACTTGTAGCGGGTGCCCGCGGCCGCACCTTCCACCACGCCGGCCCAGATGCCCGAGCTCCCCTGCGGCGCGAGCCGGTCGGTGCCGGGCCTCCAGCCGTTGCCGTCGTGGACGACGGAGACGGCCGTCGCGTTCGGGGCCCAGACGGCGAAGCGTGTCCGGCCGGGAGCCTCCCCGAGCGGATGCGCCCCGAGGCAGTCGTAGAGGCGGTGGTGCCGCCCCTCGTTGAAAAGGTAGCGGTCGAGGTCGCCGACCAGTCCCTCTGCCGGCCCGCTCATCGGCCCCCCCCGCTGACCCCTCCGGTGCCGAGCGCGCCGGCCGCCGTCGGCCGCGCCCTCGCCGACCCGTCCGGGGCGAGGAGGAAGCGCAGGCCGAGCAGCGGGAGGATCACCCAGGCGGGCCGATTGCCGAGCTCGTAGCGCAGCTCGTAGAAGGCCTTGTCGAGCAGGTGGGCGCGAAGCGACGCGTCGAGCTCGGCGTCGGTCTCGGGGAGCAGCTTGGACGAGCGCGCCGCTTCGAGGTAGCCGTGGAGGAAGTACGCGCCCGCCCAGAACGCCCAGCGATCGGCGGCCTCGCGGTAGGCGCCGGGCGGCGCCTCGCCTGCCAGCGCCGGGTCGAGGGCTCCCCGAAGGGCGAGGTCGGCGACGCCGGTGTGCGCCGCGTAGTGGTAGGAGCGGAGCATGCCGGCGACGTCGGCGAGCACGGAGCGCTTGAGGCGGCGCTCGCCGAGGCTACGGGCAGGCTCGCCCTCGAAGTCGATGAAGCAGTAGTCCCGCCCGGTCGACAGCACCTGACCGAGATGCAGGTCGCCGTGGAGGCGCGCCCGGGCTCCGGAGCGCACGATCAGCACGGCGCGTGCGCTTGCGAGCGCCGCATCCTCTCCCGCGAGCACCTCCTCGGCGACGCGGCGCTCGTCGGGGCGCAGGTGACGCGCCCGCTGGCGCAAGAGGGCGAGCGACCGACGGGCCGAGGTGCGCAGCGACTGGTGCAGCGCGCGCTGGGACATCGGCGTGACCGGCTCGGGCCGGAACGCGTCCCCGCCGCTCGCCGAGAGGGCGACGTGCAGCTCTCCGGTCCGCCGACCGAGCAGCTCCGCCTGGCCGCCCACTTCGGCGAGCGAGGAGGTGACGGCCTCCTCGAGCCGGGGCGGCCCTGACGCCTCGAGAAGGCCACCGGCGGGCGGACCCGGCAGGGCGAGCCGGTGGCCGGGCGGGACGAGCCGATCGAGGAAGGCACCGACCGAGCGAAGTGTCGAGGCCCAGGCGTCGCCTTCGTTCGGCACGAGCTCGTGGACGACTGCGAGCGCCGTCGAGCCTCCCCGCGGCTGCTCGAGCTCGACGCCGCCGAGAAGGCGGGCGACGTGCGCCCCGGTGCCGAGGAGGTGCCGGCCGATCTCCACCTCGGGGTTCGTGCCCGCTTCGATGTGGCGGAAGGACTTCATGATCACGCGGGGGCCGTCGGTCCTGCCGAGGCTCATCGAGGTGTTGGACTGCTCGGCGGAGCCGACCCGGCAG
>DAHVLW010000099.1:0-2571 GCA_027320205.1 Acidimicrobiaceae bacterium | reverse complement strand
GAGCGGGGCCGCCTCCGGCAGCGCCGCCAGCAACACCGAGACGGCGTGTCGAGACGCAGCCCAGATGTCCTCCGTCGCCGGGCCGTCCCGGTCGCGCTCGGCCGGGCGGCCGAGCTCGGCCTCCCGAGAGGCCGCGTCCTCCTGCATGGCTTCCTCCCACGGGGTGCGATCCCCGATCGCGGGCTGTGCGCAGGGAGGTGACGCGTGGACCTCCGAACCGGGTCGAGGCTATCCCCGGGCTGTCACGGCGCGCCGAGGACCTTCAGGAAGGCGCCGGCGATGGCCCCGTAGCCGGCGTCGTCGGGGTGGATGTCGGGGGAGCGGGTGCTGGGCGGCGACGGGCACATCCAGGTGCACCGGCAGACGACGGCGACGTCCCTCGGCAGCAGCCGTCCTGCGTAGAGGAGCGGCGGGACGACCTTGCCGGTCTGGAAGGCCGTCGCGACGTCGGCGACGGCGACGTGCTCGCGCTCGTAGGCGGAGGTGAGCAGCCGGTCGAAGGACTCGAACAGGGCGAGGGAGAGGGCGGCGTCCTCCGTCCCCTTCGCGCCGCCGGGGCGGTAGGCGAGCGCCAGCAGGGGGTCGTAGTAGTCCATCGCGACGAGCCGGGCACCGGGGTCGTACGTGAGGAGCGCGGCGTGGAGGGCGCCAGCGATCCGGCCCGCGGCCGCTGGGACCGACGCCTCCGCCTCAGCCAGGCAGGCGAAGTCGACCTTCGTCCCGGTGATGCAGCGGAGCATGTCGTTCGCCCCGACGTCGAGCGTGACGAGCCGGACCTCGCCGCGGTGGCGTGCGAGGTACGTCTTGGCGGCCTGCAGCTGCGAGCTCGCCCCGAGCTCGGCGCGGTAGACCGTCGCGCAGGCCGGCCGGGCTGGCGTGGAGGTCATCGAGCGCGTCGTCTCGCCCGGGCAGGCGAGGTCGAGGAGATCGAGGTGGAGGTGTGCCGCCAGGTCCTCGGCGTAGCCGCCGGGGTAGCCGCGGTCGGGCTCGCCGGTCGAGGGGTCCGCCGGCGGAAGGCTCGTCCCGTCGGTCGGCTGGTAGCCGGCGGCGAGCGAGTCGCCGGGCGCGAGCAGCACGCCGGTGGTGCCGTGCGGGGGGCTCGAGACAGAGCCGGCGGAGGCATGGAAGGCGGCCGGGCGTGCAGCCGGGTCCGCGGCAGCGCCCGCGGCAGCGCCGGCAGCCGCGCCGGCGGTGACCGCCGGTGCCCCGGCGCAGAGGGCGAACGTCGCGAGGATGGCGTGGACCGCCGTCATCGTGCTGCCCCGCCCTTCTGCGCCCTCCGGGCGCGCTCGAACTTCTCACGCATCGCCGCCCGCCTTGCCCGGAGCTCGCGGTAGGAGATGCGCTCGGTGCCCGTGGATACCCCGAGCGAGGACCGGACGCCGTCGAGGTCGACGGGGCGCGCGCGCAGGTCGACGCCGATCTCCGAGGCGATCCTTCCGCCGTGCCGGTCGGCGAAGTAGGCCGAGATCGCGGCGACCTCGCCGAGCAGGTCGATGTCGGGGGCGAGGTTGGCGACCGCGCCGTTGAGGAAGATGATGTCCTTCACGAAGAGCATCAGCTCCTTCGGCATCCGCGCGCCGTAGGAGAGGAGCTTCTTCGTGAGGTCCCGGAGCTGGGCGGTCAGCTCCTCCGCGCTCATCTGGACGACGTCTTGTGGTGGGGCGTCGAGGTCGAGGTCGGCGACGACCTGCTCGACGTCGACGTCGGGCGCGAGCGCGCCCAGGTCGCGCAGCGCCCGGACCTGGGCGCGCACGTCGTTCAGCGTGCCGCCCATGACGAGCCGAAGGAAGGCGAGGCGTCGTCGCTCGTCGAGCCGGCCGGTGATCCCGAAGTCGAGCAGCACGACTCGGCCGTCCTGCTGGACGAAGAGGTTGCCGCCGTGGAGGTCCCCGTGGAAGACGCCGTGCAACATCGCACCCTCGAGGAACGACACGACTCCCGCCCGGAGCACCTCCTCGGTGCGGATCCCCGCGGCGCGCATCCCGGCCGCGTCGTCCCACGCGAAGCCGTCGAGGCGCTCCATGACGAGGACGCGGGGCGTGACGAGGCGGGGATGCGGCCTCGGGACGAGGATCGCCCGCTGACCGCTCACGGCGAGCACGTGGGCGACGTCGAGCATGCTCTCGGCCTCGAGGCGGAAGTCGAGCTCCTCCACGATCGTCTCGGCGAACAGCTCGACGAGGGCCGGCGGGTTGGCGAGGACCGCGACGGGGATCCTCCCGACGAGGAACGGCGCGAGGTAGCTCATCACCTCGATGTCGCGCCGCACGAGGGTGGCGATGTCCGGTCGCTGGACCTTGACGACGACCTCCTCGCCGCTCTGCAGCCGGGCGCGGTGCACCTGGGCGACCGACGCGGCGGCGACGGGCTCGCGCTGGACCTCGGCGAAGACCTCCTCGAGCGGGCGGCCGAGCTCGGACTCGACGATCCGGCGCACCTCGTCGAAGGGAGCGGGGGGCACGCGGTCGCGCAGCTCCTTGAACTCGGCGACGAGCTCGGACGGGAAGATGCCCTCGCCGGAGGAGACGATCTGGCCGAGCTTGATGTACGTCGGACCGAGCGCCTGGA
>DAHVLW010000036.1:0-6971 GCA_027320205.1 Acidimicrobiaceae bacterium | reverse complement strand
GCTCGAGCAGCTCGCCGGCGCGCCGACGGCGGGCGGCGGCGCCGACTTTGCGGAGCCGTAGCCCGAAGCCGACGTTCCCGATGGCGGTCATGTTCGGAAACAGGCTGTACGCCTGGAAGACCATACCGAGCTCCCGGCGATGCGTCGGCACCCGGGTCACGTCGGTGTCGCGGATCCAGACCGCCCCGCCGTCGAGCTGCTCGAGACCGGCGAGCGCGCGCAGCGCCGTCGTCTTGCCGCAGCCCGACGGACCCAGGAGCGCGACGAGCTCGCCGGGCCCGATCGCAAGGCTCAGGTTGTCGAGCGCCACGACGGAGCCGAAGCAGCGCGCGCACTCGACGAGCTCGACCCGGACGCCGCGGCGCGTGCCCGCCCCGGCGTCCTGGTCGAAGAGCACCTGCGCCGCCTGGTCGAGGATCGTCCCGCTCATGCGCCCACCTCGCCGTCGCCTCCGCCCCGGCTCGCGCCGAGCAGCCGAGCCGGCTCGTCCGCCACTCCGACGTCGCCGGCAGCCACCGAGCCGCGCGCCGCGCGCCGCCGGCCGCCGAGCACCGAGAGGGCGACGAGCAGCAAGAAGACCAGCACCAAGGCGAAGACGCTCACCGCCGTCGCCTCGTCGATCTGCTCCGTGCCGATCTGGAACAGCTCGACGGGGAACGTCGTGAAGCTGAGAAGGCTCGCCATCGCGAACTCGCCGAGGGAGTAGGCGATCGTGATGAGAGCGGCCGAGAGCAGCGCCGTGCGAAGGTTCGGGAGCAGCACGCGCAGGAACACCTTGGACCAGCCCCCGCCGAGGGTCCGCCCGGCGTCGGTGAGGGTGTGCAGATCGAGCGACTGGACGCCGCTGTCGATCGCCCGGTAGGAGTAGGGCATCGCGAGGACGACGTACTCGAGGGCGAGCATCGCAGGCGAGGCGACGAAGACGGGCGGGAACGCCCCGTAGAGCCCCAGCACGATGACGACGACCGGGACGACGAGCGGGACGAGCGTGAGGCCCTCCATCACCCTGCGCAGCCGCGGAAGGCGAAGGTTGACCCACACCGACGTCGGGGTGAAGAGGACCACGCTGATCGCGGCCGCCCCGAGCGCGATCTCGACCGAGAGGGCGAGGCTGCCCCAGAGCGAACCGTCGTGGACCAGCGCCGTCACGGCCGAGAGCGTCCACGTCCCCCGAGCGCCCTCGAGCGCGAAGCGGCCCGAAGCGAGCAGCGGGACGAGGAAGTAGAGCCCCGTGAGCACGAGCACGAGGGCTCGCAGGGGCGCGCCGAAGCGGAACCCCGCCGACGCGGCGCTCCTCGAGCGGCGTGCCCCGGATGCGCCGGCGCCCTGGGAGATCGTCAGCGCTGCCATCGTGCCGTCCTTCGCTGCAGGCGGGCGTAGAGGACCGCCGACGCGGCGACGACGACGATCATCGCGAGGCCGAGAGCGTCGCCGACGTTCTGCTGGCCGGCGAGCACGTTGCCCTGGATGAGCGTCCCGATCTGGATAGGCACGAGCGGGATCGCCCCGTTGGTCAGCGCCTCCGCCGTCGCGTACGCCGCGAAGGCATCGACGAAGAGCACCATCGTCGCGGCAAGAAGCTGGGGCGCGAGCGCCGGCACTCCCACGTGTCGCCAGGCGTCGCGCCGTCGCGCCCCGAGGATCGACGCGGCCTCGAACCACTCCCGCCGGAGGCTCTCGACCGGGGGCAGCATCACGAGGACCATGAGCGGCACGAGGAAGTAGCAGTAGACGATGACGAGGCCGGTGAGCGTGTAGAGGCTGAAGCCGTGGTCGTAAGGGTTCCAGCCGAGGCCGGTGAGCGCCCTCGTCACGATGCCGAAGTTGCCGAGCGAGGCGATGAAGGCGAAGGCGAGGGGAAGGCCGCCGGTGTTGGCGAACACGGCCGAGGCGGAGGTGACGAGCCGCTTCAACGTCGCGTTGGACGACGAGACGAGCGCGACGGCGACGATCGTCCCCGCCACCGCGGAGATGCCGGCGGACCATGCCGAGAGCTCGAGGCTCTTCTCGAAGGAGACGAGGTAGGCGCCCTGGAGCGCGAGGTGGATGTTGCTCCAGGTGAACCGCCCCCTCGGGTCCTCGAACGCCGCCGTGACGACGGAGACCGACGGCACGCCTAGGAAAAGCGCGAGGTAAGCGAGGAACGGCGCGATCCCTGCGTAGGGCGCGAGCCGCCGGAGACCGAGGACGCCGCGCCGGGGACCGTGCCCCGGCGCGGCGTCGGTTCTCCTCATCCGACCGACGGCCAGCCCTTCACGAGGACCGCCTGCGCGTTCGTCTGCTGGGCCTGGGTCGGGAACTGCGGCGTGCCCGACACCGGCGGTATGGCCGCGAGTGCACGCTTGTCCACCGTGCCCGCCTTGACCATCGCGTTCAAGAGGACCGGACGGGCGAAGCCCTCGAGCCAGCCGTTCTGCCCCTCGTTCGAGTAGAGGAACTCCTCCCAGAGGCGTGCCGCCGCCGGGTCGGGCGCGTACTTGCTGATCGCCTGGCAGTAGTAGGCGGCGTAGTGGGCGTCGCTCGGGACGATCACCTTCCAGTCGATCCCCTTGGCCTTCAGCTGCGCGGCATAGCCGGCGTTCAGGTAGTCCCAGTCGATGGCGATCTTCACCTGGCCGCTCGCGATCGTGGTCGCGTTCGACTGCGCCGAGATGAAGTTGCCCTCCTGCGCCAGCTTCTTGAAGTAGGTGATGCCCGGCGCGATGTCGTTGAACGACCCGCCGTTGGCGAGCGCGGCGGCGTAGACGGCGGCGTAGGCGGCGCCGGCCTCCGTCGGGTTGCCGTCGAGCGCGATGTCGCCCTTGTACGCCGGGTTCTCGAGGCTCTTGAAGGAGGTCGGCGCCGGCTTGACCTGCGAGGCGTCGTAGGCGATCGAGATGTAGCCGCCGTAGTCGAAGTACCACGAGCCGCTGGCCGCCTTCTCGTTGGAGGCGATCTCGTTCCACTCGGCGACCTTGTACGGCGACCAGAGCCCTTGCTTCTGGCCCTCAAGGGCGAACGACGGCCCGACGTCGACGACGTCGGGCTCCGAGCCCGTGCCCTTCTCGTGGATGACGGCGTTGATCTCCTCTTGGCTAGAGCCCTCGGGGTTCTCGTCGTTAATCTTGATCCCGTACTTCTTCTCGAACTCAGCGATCAGCGTGCCGTAGTTGGCCCAGTTGGCCGGGAGGGCGATGGCGTTGAGACGGCCCTCGGCCTTGGCGGCCTTGACGAGCGCTGCCATGCCCCCGCAGGAGGCCATCGACGTCGCGGTGGCCCAGTTGCACGACGAGCTCTCGCCACGTGTCCTCGTCTCGCTCGCACCCGAGGACGGCGCGAGTGCCGCGGCAAGCGCGAGCGCCGCCGCGGCGCCTGCCGCCGAGCGCAACAATGCCGACGTTCTCCGCATACCTGCTCCTCCCCAGGTTCCTCCCGCCCGAGCGGGACCCGATGCGCCGCGACCGTCGCGGGCGACTTCGGGACGAGAAGCTAAGAGGGGCAGGTTGCCAGAGCGCGCGCCTGGCGCGTCTGGAAGATGAACGAAGCGTTAAGCTTCGTGCCAGAATCGATGACACCTCACGCACGGCCTCGAGGCCGGAGACGTGCCTCAACCGCCTGAAGGGCTCGAGCCTCGAACGATCCCGAGCCTGGGCTCAGTCGGTGGCGATTCCGACGAAGCCGCCCGGACGGGGAGAGGCGCTCCCCTCGTAGCGGGCGTCGCCGAAGTTGCGGACGGCTCCCGAGGCGTACAGCACCCAGTAGCCGCGCCCGTCGGGCGTGGCCGCGATCGCCACCGCGACACCGCTCCGGCGGGGCGACTTCGAGCCGTAGAGGCGCGCGGAGCCGAAGCGGTAGACGGCCCCCGAGCTCGAGAGCAGCCAGTAGCCGGGATGGCCGGCGCCCGCCTTCTGCTCGACGGCCATGCCGACGATGGCACCGCCGCGTCGCCTCACTGCCGATCCGGCGAGCTTGGCGTCACCCCGACCGTAGACGGCGCCGGCATCGGTGACGACGTAGTAGCCCCGGCCGTCGGCGGTCGCTTCGATGCTCACCACCTGGCCCCGCAGCCGGTGGCCCTGGCCGGGCTGGCCGTAGTAACGGGCGCGGCCGAAGGCGTAGACCGCCCCGCCCGCGGTCACCTCCCAGTAGCCGTCGCCTGCCGGCGTGGCGGCGATCCCGACGACTCTGCTCGGGCTGTGGACATAGGGGAAGGGGTAGGCGTCGCCGAAGGCGTACACGCTGCCGTCGGAGGTCGCGAGCCAGTAGCCGAGGCCCCCGGGCGTGCCGGCGATCCCCGTGACCGTCGAGCTCGACAGCGAGCCTCCCACCCCGCCAAGGCCCGCGAGGCTCCCGAAACCGGCCACCGATCCGGACGCCGCCGCGAGGCGATAGCCGTCGCCGTCATACCGGGCGCCGATCGGCCCGACGCTCGCCCACACGCCTCGCCCGTACTTGGAGCTCGTGGCGACGACCCTGAAGGTGTAGAGGTGGTTGGCCGCGATGCGGTCTATGACCATCGAGCGTGCGCTCGGCGGGAGCGTGCCGCCGGCGGGGGCCTGGCCGGCGGCGAGCGCGACGACGGTGTAGGAGACGATCGGCGAGCCGCCGTCGCTCGCCGGCGCTCGCCAGCGCAGCGTGGCCTGCGCCCCCTTGATGTGGACGCTGAACGACTGCGGCGGGGCCGGAGGGCTCGGGAGGTAGGAGAAGGACCCGCCCGTGACCGTGCCGTTGACCGTGGCGACCGTGATGTGCACGGTCGCCCCCGCCCGGCCGGGCATGGAGTCGGCGACGAGGATGTACGGGTCGCCGTCGGGGTAGTCGAAGGTCGAGGCGAGACGGGTCGTCTTCTGCGTCCCGAAGTACACGGCCCGCGCTCCGTCGAGGTTGTCGCCGAACATGACGACCTCCGTGCCGCCCGAGGCGGGGCCGGACCCCGGCGAGACGAGGCCGAGCGCCGGCTTGCCGGGGGTGAAGTAGACGAACGTGTCGGCCCTCGGGTTGGCCCCCGCGCACCCCGACGGGCTGCACGGCTCGACGTCGACCGGTCCGGGCAGGCCGGCCGGCACGATCACCTGGACGCGAGTCGCCGTCGGGTCGCCGATCGGCGTCGCCGTCGAGGCGCCGTAGACGGAGTTGACCTCGCTGAGGAACTCGACCCGGGTCACGCCAGACATCCCCGTGCCCTTGATCGTGAGGCGCGCGCCGCCCGCCGCCGAGCCGCCGAGGACGCTCAGGGATCCGACCTCCGGCACCGCCGCGTAGGCGAAGGCGTAGACATTCGACAGTCCCCCCGCCGTCTGGACGCTCACGCCGCCCGGCAGCGTGGCGCCTGCGCCGTTGGCGCTCGCGGGCGGGGCGATGGAGATCGCGTCCGGCGTGATCGCCGTGATCTGGACCTGCTCGCTCGCCGAGTCGCGCGCCGGCCCGAAGTTCACCCAGTCGAACGTGACGAAGCTGAAGCCGCTCCCCTTGATCGTCACTGCGCTCGAACCGGAGCTGTCGGCAGGATCGGGCGTGATCGAGGTGATACGTGGCGCCGGCGCGTAGTCGTACTCCGTCGCCGCCGGTGCCACCTCGGTCTCGGGCGTCGGCGGGACGATCCCCTGCGGGCTGAAGACGATCGGCCCGGAGATCGCCGGCAGGATCGGCACTGTCGGGCTCGTGCCGTTGGCGTCGGACACCACGACCTCGACCTGGCAAGCGTCCGCCGGGTAGAACCCGCGACCGGTCGCGCAGGCCGTGCTGCTCGTCACGGGCGGCACCACGGCGAGCAGCTCCGTCTCGCTGCGCACGACCACCCGGCGCGCGGGCACCCCGCCGAAGGTCACCTCGACCGGCGACCCGGCGGCGAAGCCCGAGCCGTACACCGTGACGACGTTGCCCCCCCTGAGAAGGCCGCCCGAAGGCCCCACTCCGCTCACCGTCGGAGCGCGAGAAGACGCCGGCTCGGACTCGACGTACTCGAACACCGAGCCCCGGCCGGCGAGGCTGGAGAGCGAGAGAGGGCCCGAGCGCACGGTGACGACGACGTCCACCCGCCCCGCAGCGCCCGGAGGGGCCGCTCCCGGAGTGGTCTTCGCCGGCGGGAGCGTGACGACGACGGAGCTCGCCGTGACGCTGCGCACCGCAGCCTGCTCCGATCCGAAGCTGACCCGTACCGCCCCCGGGTTGCCTGCCGGAAAGCCGCTCCCCTCGACGGTCACCGTCGCCCCCCCGGACGAGGGCCCGAAGCCGGGGCTGAGACCGCTCACGACCGGCCTTGTCGAGCCGGCCGAGCTGCCGGCGACGGCGCACAGGCTCGCGTCGAGGCCCCCGGTGCCCGCGGCGTCCACGACGACCGGCGAGCCGAGCCCCGCGGCGCGGCTGTAGCCGGGCCCCGCGGAGTAGCCGAAGCCCAAGCCGAAGACGTCGTTGTTGCCGTGGAGGACGTCGGTGAAGGACATGGCGTAGGTCGCCGGGTCCGAGGCCACCGAGTACAGCTCGGGAGCGACGAAGCCCAGGTCCCGCCCGCCGGCACTGACCGGGAGCGTCGAGCACGCGCCGCCCGAGTCGGCGATCTCCGCGAGGACCGCCGCCCACTGCGGCGCCGCCGAAGAGGTCCCGCCGATCGTCGTCCACCCGCTCGGGATCGTCTGCAGCTTGCCGGTCTCGCCGCCCTTCGCGCTCGCGGGCGCGCCCTGCGACTGGACGGATCCCCCGGACGGACCCGCGAAGGACTGGCTGAACACCGTCACGCCGCGCCATTCGTCGGCCGAGGCCGTCACGTCGGGGACCTCGCGTCCGCCCGAGGTCGCGACGCCCGGCACGCCGGAGCCGGCCTGCCACGCGGGGATCGGCCAGGAGGAGGACACCCCGCCGCCGCCGCCGCCCCACTGGGCGCCGTGGTTCCAGACGACCTCGCTCGGCGGGTTCGCGTCCGAGAGCAGCGAGGTGCCGCCGACCCCGAGGACGTAGGGCTGGCTCGCGGGGTCATCGACCGACAGGTAGGGCTT
>DAHVLW010000050.1:0-4985 GCA_027320205.1 Acidimicrobiaceae bacterium | reverse complement strand
CTCACCGCAGGGGACTTCGCCGACCTCGCCGAGCGTGTCGCCCAGCTCGTGCCGCCGGGCCGCCGGCTCTTCTTCCTCGAGGGCGGCTACGACCTCGAGGCGCTGGCGGCGAGCGTCGGCGCGACCGTCGCAGCACTCGTCGGACGCACGTTCCGGCCCGAGCGGGCGAGCGGCGCCGGGCTCGACGGCTCGCTCGGCGCCGGAGAGGGCAGCCGGCCCCGCGCCGTCGTGCAGGCCGCCCGGCAGCTCCACGAGCGCAGCGCCGAGGGCTAGAAGGCGCCCTCTCCCGCCGCCCGGCGCTCGGCCCACCAGCGGTCGAGCCGGCGGCGTGCCTCGTCCGCTCCGACGAGCCCTTCGTCGAGCCGGATCTCGAGCAGGAAGGCGAGGGCGTGCCCGACTTCCGGGCCGGGCCCGATGCCGAGCTGGGCCATGACCGCGACGCCGTCGAGCTCGGGCCGGATGGCGTCGAGCGCCTCCTGCTCCCGCAGGCGGGCGAGGCGTTCCTCGAGCTCGTCCATGCGAGCGGCGAGGGCGGCCGCCTTCCTGCGGTCACGCGTCGTGCAGTCCGCCCTGGTGAGCAGGTTGAGGCGGTCGAGCAGCTCGCCAGCGTCGCGTGCGTAGCGGCGGATCGCCGAGTCGGTCCAGCCGAGGGCGTAGGTGTGGAAGCGAAGGTGGAGCTCGACGAGCCGGGTGACGACGTCGATGTCGGACGCCGGATAGCGCAGCGCGTCCATCCGGGCCCGGGTCACGCGCGCCCCGACGACGTCGTGGTGGTGGAAGCTCACCCCGTCGGGCCCGATCGAGCGCGTCTTCGGCTTGCCGACGTCGTGGAAGAGCGCGGCGAGGCGCAGCAGGCGGTCGGGCGGCGTCTTCGCGACGACGGCGATCGTGTGGGCGAGGACGTCCTTGTGCCGATGGACGGGGTCTTGCTCGAGCGCGAGGGCGGGGAGCTCGGGCAGGAACAGCGCGGCGAGTCCCGTTCGCACGACGAGCCAGAGCCCGGTCTCCGGAGACGGGAGGACGAGCAGCCGGTCGAGCTCGTCGCGGATGCGCTCCGGCGAGACGATGCGGAGCCGCTCGGCGAGCCGCTCGATGGCGGCGACGAGCTCCGGAGCGGGCGTGAGGCCGTAACCTGCGGCGAACCTTGCGGCGCGCAGCATCCGCAGCGGGTCGTCGCCGAAGGAGATCTCGGGGTCGAGCGGGGTGCGCAGCCTGCGGGCCGCGAGATCCTCGACCCCGTCGAAGGGGTCGAGCAGCTCGAGCGACGGGACCGAGAGCGCCATCGCGTTGACGGTGAAGTCCCGCCTTGAGAGGTCGGTGACGACGTCGTCGCCGAAGCGGACCTCGGGCTTGCGCGACTCGGGCGAGTACGCCTCGGCGCGGTGTGTCGTGATCTCGAAACGGCGGTCGCCTTTCGAGCAGCCGATGGTTCCGAAGCGCTTCCCCTGGAGCCAGACGGCGTCGGCGAAGGGCCGCACGATCGACTCGATCTGGTCCGGCAGCGCGTCGGTCGTGAGGTCGAGGTCCGACCCCGCACCGACCGCCGAGCCGTCGGGGCGGCCGACGAAGCCGTCCCGGACCACGCCGCCGACGAGGTACAGATGCTTGCCCGCCGCCGAGAAGCGCTCGGCGAGCGGCCGTACCTCGTCGAGGACCGGACGGAACCGCTCGGGGATCACGACCGGAGGGTAGCGAAGCGCGGCGGGTGCCCACGCCAGGTGCGCCGCCTTCGAGCGGCGGCAAGGGGCGCACCCGGCGCACCCGGCGCTCCGCCGGTCAGTCGCCCCGGGCGAACTCCTCGACCATCTGGCGCGCCTCCTCGTCCCGGTACTGGCGGGGAGGCGACTTCATGAAGTACGCCGAGGGGCCGTGGAGCGGCCCGGCGAGCCCGCGGTCGAGGCCGATGCGGGCGCAGCGGATGGCGTCGATGATCACCCCCGCCGAGTTCGGCGAGTCCCACACCTCGAGCTTCAGCTCGACGTTGAGCGGCACGTCGCCGAAGTTGCGCCCCTCGAGACGGATGTAGGCCCACTTCCGGTCCTCGAGCCACGCGACGTGGTCCGACGGCCCGATGTGGACGGACTCGGCGGCGATGCCGCGGTCGACCTGGCTCGTGACGGCCCGGGTCTTGGAGACCTTCTTCGACTCGAGGCGGGCTCGCTCGAGCATGTTCTTGAAGTCCATGTTGCCGCCGACGTTCAGCTGGTAGGTGCGGTCGAGGACGCTGCCGCGGTCCTCGAACAGCCGAGCGAGGACGCGGTGCACGATCGTGGCCCCGACCTGGCTCTTGATGTCGTCGCCGACGATCGGCACGCCGGCGGCGCTGAAGCGCTCGGCCCAGGCCGGGTCGCTCGCGATGAACACCGGGATCGCGTTGACGAAGGCGACGCCCGCCTTCAGCGCCGCCTCGGCGTAGTGCTTCTGGGCTTCGTCGGAGCCGACCGGAAGGTAGGCGACGAGGACCTCGGCACCCGAGTCGCGCAACGTCCGGGCGACGTCGACCGGCGGCGCCGGGGACTCCTCGACGACCTCCCTGTAGTACTTGCCGAGACCGTCGAGCGTCGGACCGCGCTGCACCGAGACGCCGAGGTCCGGCACGTCGGGGGCGAAGCGGATCGTGTTGTTCATCGGGGCGAAGATGGCCTTTCCGAGGTCGAGGCCGACCTTCGCCTGGTCGACGTCGAAGGCCGCGACGAAGTCGATGTCGCCGACGTGGTAGCCGCCGAGGTCGACGTGCATGAGGCCGGGGACGGTGTCGGTCGGGTCGGCTCCCCGGTAGTACCGGACGCCCTGGACCAGCGCGCTTGCGCAGTTGCCGACGCCGGCGATCGCGACCTTGATCCGTCTGTCCCTGCTCGTCATCAGCTCTCTCCTCTGCTGTCGCCGGCGGCGCCGGTGGTGATGCGGTGACCCCTGTCCTGGACCGGCGCGCCGCCTGGCGACACCGGCCCCGTCGTGTCCCTCCGCCCCGAGCCGGCCGCGAGCGCCGAGAGCCCGGCGAGCGCCGGCGACGCCGGGACGGCGGGCGCGTTCTCGGCGAGCAGGCTGCGCTCGTCGGCGAGCAGGCGCTCGGTCCATGCGAGGTCGCTCGCGAGGGTGTGGCGGACGTGCGCCGCGATCGCCCGCTCGTAGCGGTCGAGCTGGTGGCCCGGCCGTTCGAGGTGGCCGTCGGCGCGCTCGAGGCGCGCCACGAGGTGCAGCCTCTGCCGCTCGAGCAGCCGGACGCGCGCCTGGGGCGAGAGGTGGCGTGCGAAGGCGATCCGCAACCAGAATCCCCGGACCTCCTGACCCGGCGGCGTGTCGGGCGAGTCGAGCAGGCGGCCGAACAGGAGCTCTCCCGCGGCGGTGATCGCGTAGACCTTGCGTGCCCGAGTCCCCCGCCCGGCGAGCGCCGTGGCGACGGCGGATGCGCGGCGGGTCACGAGCGCGGCGCGCTCGCCCGTGAGCGAGCCGGTGGCCGGGGTCGCGGCGGGCGTCTGCGACGGCGGCCGAGAGTCGGGGGCGCCGCCGCGGAGCACCTCGACGGCGCCTGCCCGCTCCATGCGACCGAGCGCGGGGTAGAGCGAGCCGAAGGAGAGGTTGGCGAGCGGGCCGAACTCCTCGCGGATCCGCTTGCGCAGGTCGTAGCCGTGCATCGGGCCCTGCATCAGCAGGCCGAGGATGGCGAGCTCGAGCACGACCGGACCATAGCAGATTGATGTATCGCATCGATATGTCGAAGACGGCGCCCATTGCCCTCGGGCCGCGCCGGCATCGCCCGGGAGACGCCGGCGCGGCGCCGAGGTCCGGGGCGAGACCCGGGGTGCCGGGGCGCCGAGGCCCGGGGTGCCGGGGCGCCGGGGCAGTCCGGTAGCCTCTTGCGGTGCGCACGGGATCGCCGTCCACGGCGGGAGGGGCGGAGCCGACCGGGCTCGGTCAGGTCGAGTACCGCCTCGCCCGTGACGACATCGTGCGCCAGTACCGCCGCGGCCGGCTCTCGAAGCTCGACGTCTGCGACGCGCAGCCCGAGCTCCTACGGGTCGCGCGCAACCTCGGATGGGAGACCGAGAGCGCCTGCCCGATCTGCGAGGAGGCGAAGCTCGTCCATGTCTCGTTCGCCTTCGGCCCGCGGCTTCCGGCCGGTGGTCGGCCGCTCACGTCACGTACCGAGCTCACGGCGATGGCGCGGAGCAGGGACGAGGTCGACTTCTACGTCGTCGAGGTCTGCGTCGAGTGCGGCTGGAACCACCTGCTCAGGCGCTTTGACGCCCGCGTCGCGAGGAAGCGCCCGAAGCCGTTCCGCCGCTGACCGGCCGCGCCCGGCTGGCGCCGGTAGCCACGAGCACGACGGAGCGGTCGACGCCGTCGGCTACCATGTCGCCGTCATAGACCCCTGCCCCGGGGAGGACCGGGGCCCCGAGCGCCGCTCGCGCCGGGTCCAGAGGAGGTTCTTGCCGCTGTGCGGCCATACGAGATTGCCGTCATCTTCGACGCCACCCTCGACGAGGGCGTCATCCGAGAGGTCGTGGACCGAGTCGTCGCCCACGTGCGTGCCAGCGGTGGCACGCCCGGACGGGTCGACCGGTGGGGCCGCCGGCCGTTCGCCTACGAGCTTCGCCACCGCAACGAGGGCTACTACGTCTTCGTGGAGGTGGCCGCCGAGCCGGCCGTCATGGCCGAGGTCGACAGGATGCTCGCCCTGTCCGACGAAGTCCTTCGCCACCGGGTGATCCGCCAGCCCGAGCGGGCCGCGGGGCGCGCGCCGGCGCGCCCCGAGACACGTGACAAGGCGGCCCCGGCGGCCCAGACGGGCTAGCCCGAAGGGCCGCTCGGCCGAGGCCGAGCCACAGGGAAACGGAGACAGCGCGATGGCAAACGGCAACACGGTGACCCTCGTCGGAAACGTCACTCGCGATCCCGAGCTGCGCTTCACGCCGAGCGGTCAGGCGACGGTCACCTTCGGGCTTGCGGTGAACCGTCGCTGGCAGAACCGGCAGACCCAGGAG
>DAHVLW010000028.1:0-4408 GCA_027320205.1 Acidimicrobiaceae bacterium | reverse complement strand
GGCCCTTTTCGTCGCCACCTACCCGCAGCTGCACACGCTCGACATCATGAAGCTGCACAGCCCCTCGAGCGCGGTGCTCTCGGCGGTGATCTTCAACGCCCTCGTGATCGTGGCGCTCATCCCGCTGGCGCTGCGCGGCGTTCGCTTCCGCGCGGCCAGCTCGGCCGCGATCCTGCGCCGCAACGTGTGGATCTACGGGATCGGCGGGATCGTCGTCCCCTTCATCTTCATCAAGCTCATCGACCTCATCCTCGTCGCTCTTCACGCCTACTGATCGCGAGTCCCAATGCTTGCCTACCTCCGCCGTTCGATCGCCTCGATCCTCGTCTTCACGATCGTCTTCGGCTTCGTCTACGCCTTCGCCGGAACGGGGGTCGCCCAGCTGCTCTTCAGGCACCAGGCCGACGGGTCGATCACCGCCGAGGGCTCGACCCTCATCGGGCAGAACTGGGCGAGCACGCCCTGCCCCGGGCACCCGCTCGGCAGCTGCGTGTTCCACGGCCGGCCCGACGACACCGGCCCCTACGCGGCTGTCGTCTGCCCGTCCAACGCGAAGAGCTGCACGCCCAGCCCCGGCGGGGACAACCCCCTCGTCGCCAACCGCGCCGACGGCGAGTCGGCGGCGACGAACCTCGGCCCCCGGTCGAAGGTGCTCCTCGCGGATACCAAGGCGCTCGTCGCCTACTGGCACCGCCTTGGCGTCGACCCCACCCCGGACCTCGTGACGACGTCGGGAAGCGGCCTCGACCCGGACATCACCGTGCAGGACGCGCTCGTGCAGGTCCCCATGGTCTCGAAGGCGACCGGCATTGCGCCGTCGAGGCTGCGGAAGCTCATCGCCCGGCACAACCAGGGCGCGGAGCTCGGCTTTCTCGGGTCGTCGACCATCGACGTCCTCCAGCTGAACGAGGCGCTCGCGCGCCTCGAAGCGGCGTCCCGGCGCTGACCTCCCGGCGCTGACCTCCCGGCGCTGGCGTCCCGGCGCTGGCGTCCCGGCGCTGGCCTCCCGGCGCTGACCTCCCGGCGCTGGTGGCGTCAGGAGGCGACAAGCTGGTAGCCGATCCCCGGGTGCGTGCGCAGGAACACCCCGTCCTCGTCGCCGAGCTTGCGACGCAGGCGGTGCGCGTACACCCGCAGATAGTGGGTCTCGGCGCCGTACTGCGGGCCCCAGACCTCTTTCAGGATCATGTGGTGCGTGCAGACCTTCCCGGCGTTGCGGGCGAGGTAGGTGAGGAAGGCGAGCTCGCGGGCCGTCAGGTCGAGCTCCCGCCCGCGAAAGCTCGCGCTCTGATGCACGAGGTCGACCCGCAGGTCACCCACCGCGAGCTCGGTCAGCTCCTCGTCCCGACCGGCGCGCGCGTGGCGCAGCGCGACCCTGAGGCGGGCTTCGAGCTCTGCCATCCCGAACGGCTTCGTCACGTAGTCGTCGGCGCCGGCGTCGAGCGCCGCCACCTTGCGGCCCTCGGCGTCGGCCGCCGACAGCACGAGGATCGGGACCGACGACCACTCCCGCAGGCGGCGGCAGACGTCGACGCCGTCGATGTCAGGAAGGCCGAGGTCGAGGACGACGACGTCAGGCGCCGAGAGGGCGACCTGGTCGATCCCCTCGCCCCCCGCCCCGGCCACCGAGACTTCGTAGCCTCGCGCAACGAGACCGATACGCAGCGCACGGCGAAGCGAAGGGTCGTCGTCGACGACGAGCACCATCGACATCTACGGCACCTCGGGCAGCGCCGGCGCCGCGGGGAGGCCGAAGGCGAAGCGGGAGCCGCCCCCGCTCGCCTCCTCGACCCGGATCGTCTCGCCGTGCACCTCGACGAACGCCTTTGCGATCGCCAGGCCGAGCCCGCTCCGTCCACCCGCGCCGTCGCGGCTGAACATCGTGAAGATCCGCTCGCGCATCGACTCCGGCACCCCTGGGCCGTGGTCCTCGACCCAGGCCTCGACCGAGGCGCGACCGCCCGGGGCGCCGGGGCGTGCCTCGGCGCCGATCGCGATCTTCGTGCCCTCGGGCGCGTAGCGCTCGGCGTTCTCGAGGAGATTGACGAGGACGTGACCGATGAGGACGTGGTCGACCTCGACGGGCGGGAGGCCGGGCGGGATCTCGGAGACGATGCGCCCCGTGCGCTCGGGGCCGCCCAGCATGGCCAGGGACTCGGCGACGAGCTCCGCGACGCTCGTGACCTCGCGGTGCTGCTCGAGCGCGCCCGCCTCGATCCGCGTCATGTCGAGAAGGTTCGTGACCATGCGGGCGAGCCGATCAGCCTGCCCTTCGACCAGGGCGAGCAGCTCACCGGCATCCGACTCGCTGAGCGCCAGGCCGGGCTGGCGGAGGTCGGAGACGGCGGCCTTCAGCGACGCGAGCGGTGTCCGCAGGTCGTGGGAGACGGCGCCGAGCAGCGCCGAGCGCATGCGGTCTGCCTCCTCGAGCAGGCCGTTGCGCACCGCCTGGTCGCGAAGGCGCGCCCGCTCGAGCGCCAGCGCGACCTGGTTGGCATAGGTGCGCAAAGGCGCCCACTCGCCGGGTCCCAGTGGGTCGGGCGAGACGAGCACGACGAGGCCGAATGGCCGGCCGGCTGCCGAGAGCGGCAACCCGACGACCCGGCCGCCGCCGGCGGTGGCGCTGCGCAGCCGGCCGCCGGAGGGGAGCACCTGGGCAAGCTCCGCGTCCGAGAGCGGCTCGCCGGCCAACGCGACGGACCTGAGCGCCTCGCCTTCGGCAAGCAGGAGGCTCACCGAGCGCAGCGAGAAGCTCTCCTGGAGGGTCGTCGCGACGCGTGCGAGGAGCTCCGCGAGCGGGCGGTCGCCGACGAGGGCGTCGGAGAGCTCGTAGAGCCGGCGCGCCTCTACCTCGCGCCTCGCCGACTCGGACCGGGCTCGCTGGAGGCTCGAGACGACGCGGGCGACCATCAAGACGACGAGGGCGTAGACGGCCAGCGCCACCCAGTTCTGGCCGGAGCCGACGTCGAGGGTCCCGAAGGGCGGGATGAAGAGCAGGTCGTAGGCGAGAAAGCCCCCGAGGACGGCGATGACGCCCGCCGCGAACCCGCCGATGGCGACGCCGAGCACGACGGGCACGACGAGCACGAGCGCCGCCGTCGCGATGCTCAGGTGGGACCTGGCCGGAGCCATCGCCGCGCTCAGGACCGCCACGCCCGCGAGGGCGACGGCCGCGCCGAGAGCGGTGCGCCTCACCGGGACGAGACTACGACGAGCGACGCCACGAACACCGCGTAGGCGCAGATGATGCAGGCTCCGACGCTTCGCCGCATGCCGCGGTGCCGCCAGGCGAAGGCGAGCGACGCCACCGTCAGGCCCACGTACCAGGCGGCGACGAAGATCCCCTGACCGGAGGAGGTGGTCCCCACCACGGCCGCGGGCAGGAGGAAGCCGGCGACCGCGTTGATCGTGTTGCTGTTGAGGGCGGTCGAGAGGACGGCGACGCCCCGCCGGCGGCGCGCCAGGTAGACGGCGGCGACGGCGTTCGGGACGCTCGTCACCGCGGCGAGGACGAGGCCGCCGACGACGATCCCCGGCACGCCGAGCCGCTGGCCGAGCCCGGAGGCGGCGCGCTCCATCGCGACGCTCGCGGCGACGACGACCACCAGCGCGACGCCGCCGACGAGCGCGTCGTGCCGCCCGCGGCGCGGCAGGTGGAAGCCCTCGTGGACTTCCAAGTCCTCCTCCGCCGCGGCGCGCTCCAACCAACGGCGGCCCCGCCCGGGCAGCGCCAGGCGGCGAAGCCGGGCTGGCCCGGCGCCGAGGACGAAGCCGTAGGGCAGGAGCACGACGACGGCAAGGGCGAGCGCGGCGGCGACAGGCAGCACGCCGACGACCGACAGCAGGCAGACGACGGCGACCGCCAGCGCGACCGCCCCGCTCATCTCCACCACGTGGCGGTGCAGCACGACCGCCCCCGCGACGACGGCACCGAGGCCGAGCAGGGCAGCGAGGTTGAAGACGTTCGAGCCGAGCACCACGCCCGCTCCGACCAGCTGCTGGTGGTGCGCGACCGCGGTTGCCGCCGAGGTGATCTCCGGGCTGTCTCCCGCGAGCGCGGCGGAGAGGCCGAGCAGGGCGTCGGAGGCGCCGAGGCGGTGGCCGAGCCGCTCGATGCGGGCGACGAGCACCCAGCTCGCATACAGGCTCGCGGCCGCGCCGAGCACGAACAGCGTCGCGTCGGCCGGACCGCCCACGTCGGCTCCCTTCCCCGGGGCCCTCCCGTGCGGGCAGGGCCAGCGGACGTCGTGCCGACCAGGCTTCCCGGCGCTCCGTGCCGATCGTAGGTCGGGGCGAGCACCAGCTGTTCAGGCAAGATGGTCAGGTGAGCGAGACGCGCACCGTGCCGCCGCCGGACGAGGTCGCCGACGAGGTGCGCCCCGCCGGTCACTTCCGGCTGTACATGGGT
>DAHVLW010000301.1:0-4078 GCA_027320205.1 Acidimicrobiaceae bacterium | reverse complement strand
ACGGCCCGCCCGGCCCCGAGCGGCTCCTCGAGCGTTGCCGGGGCGTCGCCGGGCTGCTCTCCACACCGTCGGAGCCGATCGGAGCCGAGCTGCTCGACGCCTGCCCGGGGATCGCCGTCGTCTCGAACCTCGCCGTCGGCTACGACAACGTCGACGTCGCCGAGCTGACGCGACGGAGGATCCCCCTCGGCCACACGCCGGGGGTCCTCACCGAGGCGACCGCCGACTTGGCGATGGCGCTCGTGCTCGCGACGGGGCGTCGTGTCGTCGAGGCCCGCGACGCAGTGCTCGCGGGGCGGTGGCGGGTGTGGGACCCGGGCTTCATGCTCGGGATCGAGCTCTCCGGCGCGACGCTCGGGATCGTCGGCCTGGGCCGCATCGGTCTCGCCGTCGCGCGCCGGGCGCTCGGCTTCGGGATGCACGTGCTCGGCTGGTCGCGAGGCGAGAAGCGGCTCGAGGGCGACCTCGCAGCCGTCGAGCAGGTCGGGCTGGACGAGCTGCTCCGGCGCAGCGACGTCGTGAGCCTGCACGTGCCGCTCGTCGCTGCGACCCGCCACCTGATCGGCGCAAGGGAGCTCGCCACGATGAAGCGTCAGGCGATCCTCGTCAACACCGCCCGCGGCGCCGTCGTCGACCAGGAAGCGCTCGTCGAGGCGCTGCGCTCCGGGACCATCGCTGCCGCCGGGCTCGACGTCGTCGAGACCGAGCCGATCGCCCTCGACGACCCGCTCCTCTCCCTGCCGCAGTGCGTCGTCCTGCCGCACATCGGCTCTGCCACGGTCGCCGCCCGCGCCGCGATGGCCGAGCTCGCCGTCGACAACCTGCTCGCCGGGCTCGCGGGCGAGCGCCTGCCGGCATGCGTCAACCCGGAGGTCTACCGGAGCTGACGCCGCCGGCGTGACGCCGCGACGGCCTCGGCGCCGGCGGCAGCGGTGCCCAGGGGGCGTCCACGGCACAGCCGCCGACCCGGTAGATTCGTGGTGATGGAGAGCGGTGAGAGCGGCCGGGAGACAGGCACGCTGCGTGTCAAGCGCGGCCTCGCCGAGATGCTGCGCGGCGGCGTGATCATGGACGTCGTCAACGCGCACCAGGCCAAGGTCGCCGAGGACGCCGGGGCGGTCGCGGTGATGGCGCTCGAGCGGGTACCCGCCGACATCCGGCGCGACGGCGGCGTGGCGCGCATGAGCGACCCGGCGCTCATCGAGGCGATCCAGCAGATCGTGACGATCCCGGTGATGGCAAAGGCGAGGATCGGACACTTCGGCGAGGCCCAGGTCCTCGAGGCGCTGCGCGTCGACTACATCGACGAGAGCGAGGTGCTGACGCCGGCCGACGAGGAGCACCACATCGACAAGTGGGCCTTCAAGGTCCCCTTCGTCTGCGGGGCGACGAGCCTCGGCGAGGCGCTCAGGCGGATCTCGGAAGGCGCGGCGATGATCCGCTCGAAGGGCGAGGCCGGCACGGGCAACGTGGTCGAGGCCGTCCGCCACCTCCGCTCGATCCTTGGCGACATCCGCAAGTTGGCGACGGCCGACTCGGCGGAGCGATTCGCCTGGGCGAAGCGGCTGCAGGCCCCCTACGAGATCGTCGCGGAGGTCGCAGCGACGGGGAGGCTCCCGGTGCCGCTGTTCTGCGCCGGCGGCATCGCGACACCCGCTGACGCGGCGCTCGTGATGCAGCTCGGCGCGGAGGCGGTCTTCGTCGGGTCGGGCATCTTCAAGAGCGGCGACCCGCCGCGCTTCGCACGTGCCATCGTCGAGGCCACGGCGCACTTCACCGATCCGGAGATCCTCGTCAAGGTGTCGCGGGGCCTCGGCGACGCGATGCCCGGTGCCGAGATCTCCAAGCTCGACATGAGGCTCGCCGACCGGGGCTGGTGAGCGTGATGCCGGCTGGTGCGCGAGTGGGCGTGCTCGCGCTCCAGGGCGACGTGCGCGAGCACGCCGCCCTGCTGTCGGAGCTCGGCGCCGTGGTGGTCGAGGTGCGCCGGCCGGAGGATCTCGAGGGTCTCGACGCCGTCGTCCTTCCCGGTGGGGAGTCGACCACGCTCTCGCTGCTGCTCCAGTCCTCGGGCCTGTTCGAGCCGCTCGCCGAGCTTCTTGCCGCCGGGATGCCGGTGCTCGGCACCTGCGCCGGGATGATCCTCCTCGGGCGCGAGGTGCTCGACGGGCGGAGCGACCAGCGCGTCCTCGGTGCCATCGACCTGAGCGTCCGGCGCAACGCCTTCGGGCGTCAACTCGAATCCTTCGAGGCCGACCTCGAGGTCGAGGGGCTGGAGGGCGAGCCGGTGCATGCCGTCTTCATCCGGGCGCCGGTGGTCGAGCGCGCCGGGGAGGACGTCGAGGTACTGGCGAGCGTCGAGGTGGCGGGGGTCAAGGTGCCCGTGGTGTGCCGCTCGGGCGTGGCGACGGCCGTCGCCTTCCACCCCGAGCTGACCGGCGAGCGGCGTCTGCACCGGCTGCTCCTCGACGACGTCGAGCGCCGGCGGCGCAAGGCGGGCGCTTGAGCGTCGAGTCGGCACGCGCGGCGGAGCCGCTCTATGTGCGGGACCCCGTCGCCTCCTACAACCCCGTCCAGTCCGAGGAGCGGCACGCCTCGCTTCGGCGCGACATCCGCCTCGTCGGCTCGCTGCTCGGCGAGACGCTCGAGCGCCAGGAGGGGCGTGGGCTTCTCGACCTCGTCGAGGAGGTTCGCGCAGTGTCCAAGCGCCGGGGCACCGGCTCGGGCGGGCTCTCCGGACCCGGCCCGGGCGGGCTCTCCGGACCCGGCCCGGAAGCTTCGGGCGCCTGGGGCCCCGACGAGCTCGCCGGCGTCGTTCGCGAGATGCGGGCGCCGACAGCACTGCGCCTCGCGCGGGCCTTCGGGGCGTACTTCCAGCTTGCCAACGTCGTCGAGCAGGTCCATCGGACGGCGGAGCTGCGCCAGAACCGCCGGGACCGCCGGACGTGGCTTCGCGACGCGCTCGACCGCATCGCAGCGCGCGGGCTCGACGACGAGCTCGTGCGCTCCACCATCTCCCGGCTCGAGCTGCGCCCGGTCTTCACTGCGCACCCCACGGAGTCGGCCCGGCGCTCGGTGCTGAGCAAGGTCGTGGCCATCGCCGACCTTGTCGAGGCACTCGATCGCGACCCGCCGGAGTTCGAGCGCGAGCGGCACGTCCGGCACCTGCGCGAGCTCGTCGACCTGCTCTGGCAGACGAGCGAGCTGCGCGCCGGACGGCCCCGTCCCGAGGACGAGGCGCAGAACGTCCTCTACTACGTCGACCACCTTTACGACTCGGCGGTCCCGGCGCTGCTCGAGGAGCTCGACGTCGAGCTCGCCCGGCGCGGGGTCGAGCTCGGCTTCGGCGCCTCGCTGCTCCGCTTCGGCTCCTGGGTCGGGGGTGACCGCGACGGCAACCCGTCGGTCACGCCCGAGGTGACGGCCGAGGTCCTCCTGCTCCAGCACGAGGTCGGGACGCGCCGCATCGTCGCGGCGCTCGACGAGGTGATCCACGCCTTGAGCAGCTCGACGGCGATCGTCGGGGTCTCGGACGAGCTCGTCGAGACCCTGGAGCGCGACCGCGAGCTCCTGCCTGCGGTCCACGAGCGCTACGTCCGCCTGAACGCCGACGAGCCCTACCGACTGAAGCTCTCCTACATCCGCCAGCGCGTCGTCAACACGAGGGCACGCATCGCCTCCGGGGGACCGCACGTCCGCGGCGTCGACTACCTCGGTTCGGGAGAGCTGCTCGCCGATCTGGGCGTCGTGCACCGGTCGCTCGCCGAGAACAAGGGCGAGCTCGTCGCCGACGGCCTCGTGCGGCGGCTCGCCCAGCTCGTCGCGACCTTCGGGCTCCATGTGATGACGCTCGACGTGCGGGAGCACGCAGACAAGCACCACGAGGCGCTTGTCCAGCTCTACGATCCGCTCGGGGAGCTCGAGCGCGGCTACGCCTCTCTGCCGCGTGCCGAGCGCCGCCGCCTGCTCTCGGCCGAGCTCGGATCGCCCCGGCCGCTCACCTCGCCGTGGTCGCGCGTCGACGGGGGAGCCGAGCGGACGATCGCCACGTTCCGCGCCGTCGCCGAGGCGCTCGACC
>DAHVLW010000297.1:0-2493 GCA_027320205.1 Acidimicrobiaceae bacterium | reverse complement strand
ACGCCCAGAACGTGCAGCGCCTCCTGGACACCTCGGCGCGCTTCTGGCTCGATCTCGACGGTCTCGACCCGGAATCGGGAGGAGCGCTGCTTCGCGACGTGTTCGGCTTTCATCCGCTTGCCTTGGAGGACGCCGAGCACTTCGGGCAGCGCCCGAAGCTCGACATCTACGACGGCTACGTCCTGATGGTCGTCCACGGCGCGACGTCCGAGGGCCGCCTCGTCGAGGTGCACTGCTTCTACTCTGCGAGCTACCTCGTGACCGTGCACCACGACCCCTGCCCCGATCTGGTGGCGCTGGCCGCGCGGCTCGGCCGGCACGCGGGTCCGGTGCAGGACCACGTCATGCTCCTCTACCGGGTCGTCGACGCGCTCGTCGACGGTTTCTTCCCGGTGCTCGCCCGCCTCGACGACCGGATCGACGAGCTCGAGGACGAGATCCTCCAGCGACCGACGGACCAGCAGCTCGGGCAGCTGTTCGACATGAAGCGCTCCCTCATCGCAATGCGCAAGGTCGTGACCCCAGAGCGCGACATGATGGCCTCGCTGCTCGCCGGCGGCGACGAGCTGCCCGGCATGACGCCCGACGCCGAGCGCTACTTCCGGGACCTCTACGACCATCTCGTCCGCGTCAGCGACCTCGTCGACAGCTACCGCGACCTGATGACCGGAGCCCTCGACACGCACCTGTCGACGGTGTCCAACCGGCTGAACGTCGTCATGAAGCAGCTCACCATCATCGCAACGGTGTTCCTCCCGATGAGCTTCATCACCGGTTTCTTCGGGCAGAACTTCGGCTGGATGGTCGACCGCCTCGACTCTCTCGGCGTCTTGCTCGGCCTCGGCGTCGGCCTTCAGGTGGTCGTCGCCGCGGCGCTCGTCGTCCTGTTCCGGCGCCGCGGGTGGCTCAGCGCCGACGGCACCGTCCCGCCGGCAAGACCGGCGGCGCGCCCGCACGCCGAGCCCTCGCAGCGCTGGCACCTGCTCGGCGCGAGCAGGACCGGCGGGCAGACCTAGCCGCCCCCTGCTCAGGGCCTTCCGGCCTCGACGATGCGGCGGGCGCGGCGAGACCGAGGCCCGCCAGGACGACGACGGCAGACAGTGCGAGCTTCCTCATCGGCGGCCAACTCTCGCTCCGGGGCCGGGACCCCGGCCCGACCGTTGCCGGGTGATCCCACCTGGGCACGGCGACGCGACGCCCGTGCGGTCGCCGGTTGCCGGTCGCCGGTTGCCGGTTGCCGGTCGCCGGTCGCGCCGGTGGCCGTCGCCCGGCGCCGTCAGCGGAAGCAGGTCTGCAGCCGCTCCACGACCCAGTAGCCGTCGTCGACGAGGAGCGCCTCGTCGAACTTGTCGAAGGCCGTGCAGGGATGGGAGATGCCGAACCCGACCCGGTCCCCCGGGCGGAGCCCGCCCGCTGGGCCGTTCGGACCGAGACGCAGATAGCCGTGCTGGTCGTCGAGCGCCACGACGGCAAGGTCGTGGACGTCCTCCACGGCGCAGCCGTCCGCACGAGCCAGGTGGAGCGGAAGGGGAAGCCCGAGGTCGAAGGACACGTCGCGCTTCCCGAGCCCCACGATCGCGCGGCCGGGCTCCGGCGCCGACAGCACGTTGGCCCACACCTCGAGCGCCGGGCGGAGGCGGGACCCGCTTCGGTCCCCGCCCGCGGCGAGCGGCGACACCGTCTCGTAGACGCCGTGGTCGTGGGTGACGTAGCAACCTGCCCGCACGACGAGCCGAGCGCTGTGCCCGCCGTAGTCGGCGCCGCGCCCGAGAAGGGCGGCGACCCGGTCGAAGTACTTGCTGCCACCGGCCGAGACGATGAACGGCTCGGCACCGCCGAAGGCTCCCGCGACGGCGAGCTCCCGAGCGAGGCGCCGGAGGGAGTCGAGGTAGTCGTCGACACGGCAGAGGGTCTCGCCCGAGCGGTCGGAGCCGAGGCCGCCCTCGTAACCCTCGACACCGCGCAGCACGAGGTGCGGTGCCGAACCCACCGACGCGGCGACCCGGCACGCCTCCTCGAGCGAGCGCGCCCCGCAGCGGCCTGCCGGCGCGCCGAGCTCGACGAGGACGCCGAGCGGTCGTCCAGCGTCAAGGTCGGCAAGGCCGCGCTCGAGAACCTCGACGCCTGCAGCCGAGTCGACGAGGCACATCACCTCGACCGCCTCGATGCCAGGACCCGCCCCGAGCCACTCGATGTCGCGCCGGGCAACGACCTCGTTGGCGATGAGCACCCTCGGCGACCCGGCGGCGGCGGCAACCTTCGCCTGGGTGACGTCGGCCACCGTGATCGCCCACGCGCCCGCCCGGAGCTGGCGCTGGAAGATCGCCGGCGCCATGGTCGTCTTCCCGTGCGGCGCGAGCTCGAAGCCGCGCTCCCGCGCGTAGCGGGCCATCAGCCCGACGTTGTGATCGACGGCCGACTCGAAGACCGTGAGGACGGGAAGCGTAACGTCGCCTCGCGCGACGCTCGTCCCGCCGGGCCGGGCCGGGCCGG
>DAHVLW010000291.1:0-10037 GCA_027320205.1 Acidimicrobiaceae bacterium | reverse complement strand
CGAGATGCCGACGAGGTCGGCGTGCAGGCAGTCGTCGAGATCCGGCGTGGCGAGGACCTCGGCGTAGACGCGGACATCGTGCCCCGCCTCGGCGAGCATCGTCGCGATGAGGGGAAGGCCGAGGCGCGGGAGCTGGGCCAGCTCGTAGACGTTGTGCCCCGAGGGCGCCGGCTCGACGAGCCGGATCTTCAGCGCCACCGCGACCTCCGGCATCGACTCGGCTCCGCGGCGGGCGGGGGCCGGTCTCGTCGCATCCCCGCGCCAGGACCGCGCCGCCGCACGGGGGAACAGTCTCGACGATCCTTCTACATCACGTCAACCGTGGCACTTCATGTTGAGCGCGCGCCGTCACCCGCGCCCGCACCTGGCGCGCCGTCCTCGGCGAGGCGCGCCAGCAGGCCGAGGAAGCGCCTGACGATCTGCCGGGCGCGAAGGCCGAGCTCCCCGCCCCCGGGCCCGGGCCCGGGGGCGCCTTCGGCGCGCCGCTGGTGGAAGGCGCCGTCGAGCAACAGCTCGCTGCGGTCGACGTCGACGGGCCGTACTTCGAGCCCGGCCTCGACACGGGCACCGCCGTCGAGACCGGGGAGCTCGACGACGAGCTCGAACCGGCGTGCCGCCGGCGCGCGCCCGCGCCGGGTCGTCGACCGCACCGCCGGCGCCAGGACGGCGCGCGGCGCGGCAGCCGGCGACGCCGGTCCGTAGCCTCGGGCGGCTTGCTCCGCGAGCGCGTCGAGGCGAGGGCCGGCGGCGCGAAGTGCCCGACCGAGCGCCTGCTCCCCGAGCTCGATCTGCACGGAGTCGGACAGGCTGAGCACGAGCGGCGCCATCCGGTGGGAGTCGCGGGGCACCTCGTAGGTGCCGGCCTCGATCTCCCGGTCACGCTCGGCGAGCTCGGCGAGCGTCGTCTCGGCGAGAAGCTCCCGGACGCGCGCGGTCGCCCCGGTCCAGGTCTCGTGCAGCGGGCAGACCGCCTCCCAGCGGCAAGGACCGTCACCGAGAGCGCAGCGCTCGGCGCGCAGCGGTCCTTCGGCCGCCTCGACGACCTCGAGCGAGCTGATACGCGCGGGATCGCGCGCCAGGCGGTAGCCGCCACTTCGCCCCGCCCTGGAGGTCGCCAGCCCGGCGCGCACCAGGTCGGCGAGGATCTGCGAGGCGAACGTGGCGGGGACCTCGGTCTCGGCGACGACCTCCCGGATCTTGCGAGCCTCGCCGGCGTCGAACGCCCGAGCGAGGCAGATCGCGGAGCGCATGACGTAGTCGCCGCGCTTGGAGAGGGACATGTCCATGACGTGACGAGCCGGGCGCGCTCAGCCGCCCCGCGCGAGAAGCGTCTTGTCGCCGGCGCTCAGCCGGTCGGAAGCCGTCGCCTTCTGGTGCCAGTACGGGTAGATGAGCCTCGGCTCGCTCACCCGGTCGAGGCGTGCCCGCTCGTCGCCGTCGAGCGACCAGGTCGCCGCGCCGAGGTTGTCCTCGAGCTGCTCCTCGGTGCGCGCCCCGACGATCACCGACGTCACCCCGGGCTTTCCGAGCAGGTAGACGAGCGCCCCCTGGGCGGCGGAACGGCCCCTCGCCGCCGATACGGCGACGAGCTCCTCGATGACGTCGTACATCCTGCCCTCGTCGTAGACGGGTGGCTCGTGCCACGGCGAGCCCGGGCTGTGGCGGGCCCCTTCCGGCGGCGCCTGGCCCCTCCTGTACTTGCCCGACAGAAGGCCGCCCGCGAGCGGGCTCCAGACGAGGATGCCGACGCCCTCGTCGATCGACAGCGGCACGAGCTCGTACTCGGCCTCCCGGTCGAGCAGGGAGTAGTAGATCTGCTGGCTGGCGTAGCGGGCGAGGCCGAGGCGATCGGAGATCCCGAGCGCCTTCGCGACCTGCCAGGCAGAGTGGTTCGAGCAGCCGACGTAGCGCACCTTCCCCTGCCGCACGAGCGTGTCGAGGGCGTCGAGGGTCTCCTCCATCGGCGTGAGCCCATCTCGCTCGTGCACCTGGTAGAGGTCGATGTGGTGGGTGCCAAGCCGGCGAAGGCTGTCCTCGCACGCCCTCACCAGGTGGGCGCGCGACAGCCCACCCTCGTTCGGGCCCTCGCGCAACGCAAAGCGCGCCTTCGTCGCGAGCACGACCCGCTCGTGGCGGCCGGCGAGGACCTCGCCGACGATCTCCTCCGACCGTCCGTTCGAGTAGATGTCGGCGGTGTCGACGAGGTTGACCCCGGCATCGAGCGCCCGGTCGACGATCCGGCGCGCCTCCGCGACCCCGGAGCTCCCGACCGCCGCGAAGCCGCCGCTCCCCCCGAAGCTCATCGTCCCGAGGGCCAGGGCCGACACCTCCAGGCCCGTCCTGCCGAGCTGCCGGTACTCCATCGCCATCGCCTGCGCCTCCTCTGCCCGGACCATAGCGTCGCGACCGGACCCACGCCGCGCCGATGGCCGGGCCTTCGCGCCGGTAGGCTCGCCCGGGAGCAACCTGCGGGGGTCGACCATGGGCAGGAGCGGGGGGCACCGGGAGCGACGGGTGGCGCCGTCGCTCTGGGCGAGCCTGAAGCCGTTCGGCATCGGGGAAGGCCGGCCCGACAACTACCGGTCCATCCTCGAGGCGATCGTCGACAACCGGGACCGGCTCGCGTACGCCTGGCGCATCCTTTCCCACGGGGTCTGCGACGGGTGCTCGCTCGGGACGACCGGCATGCGCGACTGGACGATCGACGAGGTCCACCTCTGCAACGTGCGGCTCCGCATGCTGCGCCTCAACACGCTGCCGGAGATGGACCCCGCCGCGCTCGCCGACGTCGAGCGGCTCCGGGGCATGAGCGGCGAGGAGCTGCGCGGCCTCGGGCGCCTCTCCCACCCGATGATCCGCTCTCGGGGGGAGCCCGGCTTCAGGCGCATCTCCTGGGACGAGGCGCTCGACCTCGCCGCCGGTCGTCTCGCCCGGGCGGCGCCGGACCGGGTCGCCCTCTACCTCACGAGCCGGGGCCAGCCGAACGAGAACTACTACGCGGCCCAGAAGGCGTTCCGGGCGCTCGGCGTCGGCTCGATCGACAGCTCCGCGCGCATCTGCCACTCCCCGAGCACCGTCGGCCTCAAGGAGGCGCTGGGCGTCGCCGCCACGACGTGCTCCTACCGGGACTGGATCGGGGCGGACCTCGTCGTGTTCATCGGCTCGAACGTTGCGCAAAACCAGCCCGTCGCGATGAAGTACCTCTACCACGCGAAGAAGGCGGGGACGAAGGTCGCCGTCGTCAACCCGTACCGCGAGCCGGCGATGGAGCGCTACTGGGTCCCCTCGAACCTCGAGAGCACCCTGTTCGGGACGCGCATCGCCGACCGGTTCTTCCAAGTCGCCATCGGCGGCGACATCGCCTTCCTCAACGGGACGCTCAAGCAGCTGCTCGACGCCGGGCTCGACGACCGGGAGTTCGTCCAGTCGCGCACGACCGGCCTCGAGGAGCTCGCCCGCGAGCTGGCGTCCGAGAGTTGGGCGGAGCTCGAGCAGGCGTCGGGGACGACTCGGGAGGAGATGGCGTCGTTCGCGAAGATGCTCGGCGAGGCGCGCACCGCCGTGCTCGTCTGGAGCATGGGGGTCACCCAGCACCAGTCCGGGGAGGACGGCGTGCGCGCCGTGATCAACCTCGCGCTCTCGCGGGGATTCGTCGGGCGGCCGCACTGCGGCCTGATGCCGATCCGCGGGCACTCGGGCGTCCAGGGCGGCGCGGAGATGGGCGCGTATGCGACCGCCCTGCCGGGAGGGCTCGCGGTGAACGAGGAGAACGCCCGCCGCATCGGCGGGTTCTGGGGCTTCGAGGTCCCGTGCGCGCCGGGGCTGATCGCGCCGGAGATGATCGACGCGGCACACGACCGCCGCATCGACGTCCTCGTCTCCTCAGGGGGCAACTTCCTCGAGGTGCTGCCCGACCCGCCGTTCGTCGCCGAGGCCCTCGGCGCGGTCCCGCTCCGCGTGCACCTCGACATCGTCGCCTCGAGCCAGATGCTCGTCGAGCCGGCCGACACCGTGGTCCTGCTCCCGGTCCAGACCCGCTACGAGATGGCGGGCGGCGTGACAGAGACCTCGACCGAGCGCCGGGTCATCTTCAGCCCGGAGATCAAAGGGCCACGCGTCGCCGACGCGCGCCCGGAGTGGCAGGTCTTCACCGACCTCGCCTGCCGCGCCCGGCCCGAGCTCGCCGACCGGCTGCGCTTCTCCGGCACCGCCGGCATCCGTGAGGACATCGCCCGAACGGTCCCGGACTACGCGCTCATCCGCACTCTCGCCCGGGAGGGCGATCAGTTCCAGCACGGCGGGTCGATGCTTTGCACCGGGTGGCGATTCCCGACGCCGGACGGCAAGGCACGCTTCAGCGTCGTGCCGCTCCCCCGCCGGTCGTCGCCACCCGAAGGGGCGTTCCAGCTCGCGACCCGCCGGGGTCGCCAGTTCAACAGCATGGTCCAGGGCGACCTCGACACCCATACGCGGGCCCGGCGCGACTCGGTGCTCATCAGCCGCGAGGATGCCCGCCGCCTCGGGCTCGTCGACGGCCAGTAGGTGGTCGTGCGCAGCGAGGTGGGCGAGCTCACCTGCAGGGCGTTCGTCGCCCCGATCCTCCCGGGGATGCTGGAGGTGCACTGGCCCGAGGGCGACGTCCTCATCGACCGCAGCCGGCGCTCGCCGAGGGCGGGGATCCCCGACTACAACGCAGTCGTCCGGCTCGAGCCGCTCGGGCCGCTCGGGCCGCCGCCGTGAGCGCCCGCCCCGGCGCCACGACGACGACGACGGCGATCGCCTACGGCCGCGGCAGCTCCTCCGCGGGCGAGGACCTCCTGGCGACGGAGGAGCCCCTCGAGATCCGCCTCACGACGGGAAGACGCCGGCTTCCCGTCGCGGTGACCATGCGGACCCCCGGCGCGGACTTCGAGCTCGCCGCGGGGTTCCTCCTCTCCGAGGGGGTGATCGGCGGGGCCGGCGACATCCGCCGCATCTCCTACTGCGTCGAGAAGGACGCCGGCGAGGAGCAGCGCTTCGACGTCGTCAACGTCGAGCTCGCGCCCTGCGCCAGTGTCGACCTCGCACCCCTCGAGCGCCACTTCTCCCTGACGAGCGCGTGCGGCGTCTGCGGCAAGACGTCGCTCGACGCGCTGCCCCGGCTCGACCGCAAGCCGCTCTTGCCGGGTCCGGTCATCCCCGCCTCGACGCTCTGCAGCCTCCCGGACCGGCTTCGCTCGGCCCAGCGGGTCTTCGCGGCGACGGGCGGGCTGCACGCCTCGGGCCTGTTCGGTCCCGCCGGCGAGCTCGTCGCGGCCCGCGAGGACGTCGGGCGGCACAACGCGATGGACAAGCTCGTCGGCTGGGCGCTGCTGCAGGGACGCCTGCCGCTCTCGGACCACGCGGTGCTCGTCAGCGGACGCTCCAGCTTCGAGCTCGTGCAGAAGGCGCTCGCCGCCGGCGTGCCGTTCCTCTGCTCGGTCTCGGCGCCGAGCAGCCTCGCCGTCGACCTCGCGCGCGACGCCGGCCTCACGCTCGTCGGCTTCCTCCGCGACGGCCGCTGCAAGGTCTACAGCGGCGCCGAGCGCATCCGTCCGGGCTGAGCCCGCCGGGCGTCACGCGCCAGCGCTCGGTGCGCGGTGCTCAGCGGCTCCCGAGGGCCTTGCGCAGCGCCGCGGCCGCGCCGTTCGCCCGCCGCAGCGCCTGGGAGAAGGCGCCTTCCCAGGACGACAGCTCGAAGGAACGGCTCGACCCACCAGAAGCGAGGTCCTCGAGCCCCTGCCAGACGGCGTTGTCGGCGACCGCGACGGCGTAGAGGTCCCGCGCCGGCACCCCGCTCGCCGAGCGGCTGAGCTCGTAGAGCCGGCGCGCCGCGCGGGCGATGGCCGCCGCAGCCGGCCGGACCTCGGCGTCGACGGCGTCGCCGGGCGCCGCCGGGCCGAGGCTCCCGAGCTCGCCGGAGAGCTTGGCGAAGGCGGCCTCCGCGGGGGCGACGGCGGCGAGATAGCGCGCACGGACCGCCGGCAGCGAGAGCGCCGGGCTCTCCCTGGCCGGGGCGGGCGCCTCGGAAGCGCCCGGGGGACGACCCGAGGTGACACGTTCCACGCCGCCCGCGGCGCTGGCCACGGGGGCCGGCACGGTCCCCCTTGCATGCGCGGCTCCGCCGCAGGCCGAGGCGAGGAGGGCGACGCCGGCGACGAGCACTCCGGTGGCGAGGCGGACGTGCCGGGTACGCCCTGCGCGCCCGAGGTGCCGTTCGCGCCGGGCACGCCGGGCCGCCGGCGGCCTCACGGGACGAGGATCCGGCCGCACTGCTCGCAGTGGGCCACCTCCGCCGCGGGGGCGTGCCGCAGCCGGTCGACCTCGGTCGCCGGCAGGGCGAGGTGGCAGCCCGAGCATGTGCCACGGACGAGCCGGGCGACGCCCACGCCCCCGAGGCGGGTGCGGAGCCGTTCGTACTCGGCGAGGAGGTCGGGGGGGACGGCCTCCGCGAGCTCCCGACGGCGCGCGAGCGACCCGGCAGCCTCGGCGTCGACCTCAGCCTCGGCGGCGGCAAGGGCAGAGCGGGCGATCTCGAGCTCCGCCTCGAGTGGCACCCGCGCCGCTGCGATCCTTGCCAGCTCGGCCTCGAGTGGCTCGCCCTGCTCGAGCACCGCCAGCTCGAGCGATTCGAGTGCCGCCCGCCGTCGTCCGAGCGCCTCGACCTCCTGGGCCATCGCCTCCTGGTCGCGGAAGGAGCTCGCGACGCCGCGTCGCGCCCGGTCCTCGATCGCCGCGACGCGGGCAACGACTGCGGCGGTCTCGCTCTCGAGCTCGGACTCGCGGGCGAGCAGCGCCGCACGTTCCTCGGCGACCCGCCGCTCCTCGACGCCCAGCGCGTCGATGCGCCCGGTCGCCCCGTCGAGCGCGGCACGCTCGTCCAGGTGCTCCCGACGGTGCCGCAGCTGGTCCAGGCGGACGTCCACCTCCTGGAGGGCGAGGAGCTGCTCGATCCCGGAGCGCACATCGCCGGCTACGAGCCCCTCCTCCCGCTCGGCCACGAGCGGACGCTACCCGCTCGACGGTCCGGGCACGAGCGCCCGCTGCGCGAGGAGCTCCTCGAGCAGCTCGTCCGTGGCCCCGGCGACGAGGCTCCGCGGAGAGCTCTCTCCGGCGACGATCTGCTCACGGCCGCCGAGGGGCCGGCCCCGCGCGTCGGCGACGACCGCCCCCGCCTCCTCGCAGACGAGCAGCCCGCCTAGGTAGTCCCACGGGCCGCCGTGCGCCGTGTCGACGCAGTCGACGTAGCCGTCGAAGGCACCCTCGGCCACCGAGCAGAGGTCGAGCGCCATGGCGCCGAACGCCCGGTACTGCCGCCATCCGAGGAAGTGGCGGGGATAGCCGGAGACGGCGATGACCGAGTCCCTCAGCCTCCGGGCCCCGGACGGCGAGATCGGCAGGCCGTCCCGCCGGGCGCCGCCGCCTCGTGCTGCATCGTAGCGGGCCCCCGTCGCCTGGTTGAGCACCACCGCAGCGAGCGGCCCGAGCTCGTCGAGCACGCAGATGCTCGTCGCGTACCACGGAAGGCGGCGCGAGGCGTTCGTCGAGCCGTCGACGGGGTCGAGGACGGCGAGCAGGGGGCGGTCCGCCGAGTGCAGCCCCGACTCCTCGCTGAGCACGCCGAGGCCCGCATCGAGGAGCGGCCCGACGGCGGCCTCGTCGGCCACGAGGTCGCTGCGGTACTGGCCGTCGCGCGTGCCGGCCGGTCCCCAGTCCTCGAGCGAGGACAGGGCGCGGCCGACGGCGACCGCCGCGGCGCCGAGCGTGGCGAGCAGCGCGTCCGCGTCCACGGCGGGCGAGGCTACCGTCCCAGGCGCCCCCGGGAGCCCGGCCGGGAGGTCGTGGTGCGTACACTGGCGCCAGATGGCGGTCATCGACGTCGCCGGCTACGTCGCCGAGCTCAAGGACCACGCGGTCGACCACGGGTTCCACGTCCACGACGAGCGGCATTTCGTCGAGACCTACTCCCTCCGCCAGTTCTGGGAGGTCGATCTCCACCCCGAGGAGGGCTGCGGGGGGCCGATCGACCTGCACCTCGCGCTCGAGGTCGACCCGCGCACTCTCCTCGACTTCGAGGACGCGGTCGTCGCGCTCCCCGACGACGTCGAGCCTCCCGACAAGTGGTCGTTCCCCCTGAACTTCACCTGGGGAGTCCCGCCGCTGCCGAACCCCCCGGACCTGTTGCGCCTGGCGATCGACCTCGCCGGGGTCGGGGGCGTCGACCTCCCGCTCGAGATCTCGGCGACCGACTCCTTCGGTTCGGTGACGGACCCGCCCGTGAGGCGCTTGACGATCGTCGCCCGCCAGAACGTCTCGCTGGCGCGGGTGCTCGCCGGCGAGGAGCTGCTCTGCGACGCCTTCGACCGGGCGCTCGCGGTGAGCAAGTTCCTCCTCCAGTCCGCCCCCGCCTGGCTCGGCGAGTAGGGGGCGCGCGCACCGGCGACGTCGCACCGGGCCTGCCTGGCGCGGAGGTCATGGCAGTGCGGGGCGGCCGACGCGTCGGCTGCCGCGGGGCGGTCAGATCAGGTGCCCGCCGTGCTCCCAGAGCTTGATGCCCCCGAGGATGCCGGCGACGTTGTCGACGATGACGAAGCGCTCGTCGACGTGCCCCGCGGCGTGGCGGGAGTTGCCGCCTCCGATGTAGCAGCGGTCGAAGTTCAACAGGACGTGGAAGTTCTCGAGCGCCTCGACGAGCCTCTTGCGCCACTTGCCCAGCCCGACCCGTTGTAGGGTGGCATCGCCGAGCTGCTCGTTGTAGGTCTGGCCCTTCCGGAACGGCGCGTGCGCGAGCTCGAGGTGCGGGGCGACGCGCCCGTCGCGGAACAACCCCGTCCCGACGCCCGTCCCGAGCGTGACGACGAGCTCGAGGCCCTTGCCGGAGATCACGGCGAGACCCTGGAGGTCGGCGTCGTTGGCGACGCGGCACGGCCGCGCGAGCGTCTCGCCGAGCGCCCGGCCGAGCTCGAACCCGGTCCATGCCGACAGGAGCGAGTCCGCCACCGGCGAGCCAGGACCGCGCTCGGTGACGAAGTGCGGCGCGGTGAGCACGCGCCCGTCGCGGACGACGCCGGGAAAGCCGACCGACGCGCGATCGTAGGCCGGAAGCGGCTTGACCAGCCCGACGATGGACTCGACGAGCGCGTCGGGCGTGAGCGGGTAGGTCGTCGGGACCCGCACCCTGTCGGCCACGAGGCGCCCTTCGGCGTCGAGCACGGACGCCTTCACGCCAGTACCGCCGACGTCGACGGCGAGCGTGAGCGGGCTCGAGGGCGGCGAGGTGACGATCGCCCGCTCGAGCGGCGCGTCGCCGAGGTCGGTCATCTCAGCACCTCCGTCCCGGTGGGAAGGCCCTCGACGCGTCCGCCGAGCGGCTCGTAGCGCGCGAGCAGCTCGAGAAGTGTACGCACGCCGAAGCCGGTGCCGCCCTTGCGCTGGTAGCCGCTGTCCGACTCCGAGCGCGCCGGCCCGGCGATGTCGAGGTGCGCCCAGGGCGCCGTCCCGACGAACTCCTCCAGTAGCAGGCCCGCGGCGAGTGCCCCGGCCTCGCCTGGGGTCCCGATGTTCTTCATGTCCGCGACCTCGGAATCGATCTGCCGGCGGTAGCCGGCAGGGAGCGGGAGGTGCCACGCGGGCTCCCCGGCGCGCCGGCCGGCCGCCTCGAGCGCCGCCACGATCCGGTCGTCGTTGCCCATCAGCCCAGCGACCTGGCGCCCGAGTGCCGTGACGCAGGCGCCGGTCAACGTCGCGAGGTCGACGATGCCGTCAGGCGACTCCTCGGTGGCAAGGCTCAGCGCGTCGGCGAGGACGAGCCGGCCCTCGGCGTCGGTGTTGAGCACCTCGATAGTCTTGCCGTTCCGGGCGCGAAGCACGTCTCCGGGCTTCGTCGCGCGACCACCGGGCATGTTCTCCGTGAGGGCCATCCAGCCGACCGCGTGCACCGCGATACCGAGCCGCGACACGCCGACGAGGGCTGCGAGCACGGCCGCCGCACCGCTCATGTCGGTCTTCATCGTCATCAT
>DAHVLW010000275.1:0-12354 GCA_027320205.1 Acidimicrobiaceae bacterium | reverse complement strand
GAGCGTGTCGCCAGCGGTACCATGGTTCGAGCATCTCGTGTATGAAATTGATGAAATCTTGTTCGCCGCTGGATGTGAGAAGTCTAAGCGCCGGCACCAGAAGCGCAGCCGGTATAGCGGCAGCAGGCACGAGCCACGAATAGAAGTAGCCGAGAAGGGCGCACGGCGCGAGAACCCCGACCGAGATCAGCGTCCACTTCCGCCATTGATTCACTCGGGCGACCTCACCGTTTGATGGATCTGGAACACTTTAGTGCGCCGTCGCGGATTTGACTTGGGCAAGGGCGGCCCGTCCGCGCCGTACCTTGGCGATGATCTCCTCGGCCGGCTTGCGCCAGACAAAGGGCTTCGGGTTGTCGTTCCAGCGCTCGTTCCAGAGCTCGATGGCTTCCCGCAGCTGCTTGACGGAGTTGAACGTCCCGCGCCGGATGCGCCGTTCGGTGATCTCGGCAAAGAAGCGCTCGACGAGGTTGCACCACGACGAGCTCGTGGGGGTGAAGTGCAGGTGCCAGCGGGCGCGCTTTGGATCAGCGAGCCGGGTTCTCACCGTGGGTGCCTTGTGGGCGGAGAGGTCGTCCAGCACCACGTGGACCTCGAGGTGTCGCGGGACGTGGAGGTCGATCAGCTTGAAGAAGCTCAAGACGTTGGCGGCGGTGTGGGAGGCCTTCGTGTCGTAGATCACCTCGCCGGTGGCGAGGTTCATCGCCGCGAACAGGTCCGTCGTCCCGTTGCGCTTGTCGTCGTGGGTCATCGTGTTCGCCCGGCCCCGCTTCATCGGCAGGCTCGGCTGGGTGCGATCGAGGGCTTGCACCTGGGTCTTTTCGTCGAAGCTGAACACCGCGGCGTGCTCGGGCGGGTTCATGTAGAGACCGACGACGTCGACGAGCTTGACCTCGAAATCCGGGTCGGCTGAGATCGTGAAGGTGTCGTGCTTCCAGGGCTTGAGCTCGTGGTCGCGCCAGATCCGCGCCACGGAGTCCTTGTCGATGCCGAAGCGCTTGCGCCAGGCCCGTACCGAGTTGGCGCTCGTGCCCACCCGGCGAGCGATCTCGTAGTTCGCCACGCCGTCTGCGGCCAACAGCAACGCCTTGGCCTGCACCACCGTGCGATGGGCTGCCGAGCTCGAGCGGGCGAGGCGCTCCAGCTCGCCACGCTTGGCTCCAGAGACCGACAGGGGCGGCGCTGCGAGCATCGTCGACATCTTCCCAGCCTGGATGCTCAAGCCATGTCAGCGACGGATCACTAGCAGGCGGTGAGGATCCTATTAGGGGCGCCGCTCGGGCCTGGCGGGTCGCCGGCTTCCCGGTAGCCTCGGCCCGTGGCCCCCGCGACCGCGCCGCGCGACCGGCAGGTGGGGGCACCGAGCCGGGCGAGGTCTGCAACCTGTGCTGCCGAAGGGGGAGGCGCCTGCTGGCCGGGTGGCGCTTCGCAGCTCGGATCCCGACGCGGAACCACGGCGTTCCCCGGAGTCGCGGGCTCCGAGGCGTCCCGGGGATGAGGCGCCCGTCCACCGTCCTCTATCTCGTCCGCCATGGCGAGAGCGAGTGGAACGCCGCCGGGCTCGTCCAGGGCCAGTCGGCGACCGCCGGCGGGTTGACCGCGCGCGGCGCGACCCAGGCGCGCCGGGCGGCCGCCGCGCTCGCCGGGACGCACGCCGAGGTCGTCGTGACGAGCGACCTCGAGCGTGCCGTGGCGACGGCCGCGCCGATCGCCGCCGCGCTCCGGGTCGAGCTCGAGCTCGAGCCGCGCCTTCGCGAGCGGGCCTTCGGCCGTCTGGAAGGCCAGCCCGCGGTCAGGGCGGCGAGCGCCGGCGTGCGCGGCGGCGTGGTCGTCGATCCCGACGTCCGCCCGGCGGGCGGGGAGTCGCTGCGGGATCTCTGCGGGCGCGCCGCAGAGGTGATCGACGAGCTCCGGCGGCGCGCGCCGTGTGGGGCGGTGCTCGTGACCCACGGCGGGTTCGTCCGAGCTGCGCAGGTCGTGCTCTCCGGAGGGCCGCTCGAGGGCGCGTCCTGGGGCGACGTGCCGAACGCCTCGGTCTTCGAGGTGCGCCTCGACCCCGGCCGGTTCGGCGCCCGCTCCTGGTAGCGTCCCGCGCGCGGGGATGGCGCGGGGCGGGCGAGGAAGGAGGGCGGCGATGACCTCGGCCATCGAGGCGGACGATCTCGTCAAGCGCTTCAAGGGCGGTGTCCTCGCGCTGGACGGCGTGAGCTTCGCCGTCGAGCAGGGATCGGTCTTCGGACTGCTCGGCCCCAACGGGGCCGGCAAGACGACTGCCGTGCGCATCCTGACGACGGTGCTCGCCGCCGACGGTGGGCGGGCTCGGGTGCTGGGCCACGACGTGGCGCGCCATCCCGAGGTGGTGCGGAGCCTGTTCGGGCTCGCCGGCCAGAACGCGGCCGTCGACGAGAACCTCACCGGCCGGGAGAACCTCCAGATGATCGGCCGGCTCAACCACCTCTCGCGCGCCTCGGCCCGCGCCCGGGCCGCCGAGCTTCTCGGGGAGTTCGGCCTCGTCGAGGCGGCCGAGCGCAGCCTGAAGACGTACTCCGGCGGCATGCGGCGCAGGCTCGACGTCGCAGCGGCGCTCGTCTCCCGGGCGTCCGTCCTCTTCCTCGACGAGCCCACGACCGGGCTCGACCCCCAGTCGCGCGCCGAGCTGTGGTCGGTCATCGAGCGCCTCGTCGAAGGGGGCACGACGGTGCTGCTCACGACCCAGTACCTCGAGGAGGCGGACCGGCTGGCGAGCCGTCTCGCGGTCGTCGACCGCGGACGTGTCATCTCCCAAGGGACGCCTGCCGAGCTGAAGGCGGCGCTCGGGAGGACCGTGCTCGAGATCGACCTCCGCGACGCGGCGGTAGCCGAGCTGGCCGCACGGGCGGTGGCACCGCTGTCCGGCGGCGCGGCCGGCGTCTACGGCAGCTCGGTCGAGCTCCCCGCCGGCGGCGGGCCACGGACGGCGATGGAGGCGCTTCGCGCCCTCGACCGGGAAGGCATCGAGCCGCTCCGCATGGTCCTTCGCGAGCCGAGCCTCGACGACGTCTTCCTCGCGCTCACGGGCCATCGTGCCGAGGAGGGCGCGACCTCGCCCGGCGACGGCGGCGCTCGCGGAGACGGCCAGGCCCCGCGGAGCCCCTCGGCAGGCGCCGGAGCGGCGCGATGAGCGCCCCGGCAGCTGCACTCCGGCCGGCAGGGAGCGCGCCGGAGGCGTCTGGCGCGGGTCAGAGGCTGCGCTGGGCGCTCTCCGACACCGTGACGCTCACCTGGCGGAACCTCGTCCGCTACGTGCGAATCCCCGAGACGCTGTTCTGGTCGAGCGTGCAGCCGATCATGTTCGTCCTCCTGTTCCGCTACGTCTTCGGGGGCGCGATCCGGACCGGCGGGGTGAGCTACGTCAATTTCCTCATTCCCGGCATCTTCATCCAGACGATCGCCTTTGGCGCGGTGAACACGGCGATCGGCCTCGCGGAGGACCTCCAGAAGGGCATCATCGAGCGGTTCCGCGCGCTCCCCATGGCGCGCGCCGCCGTGCTCACCGGCCGGACGCTCGCCGACTTGGCGCGAGCGCTCGTCGTCAGCGGGATCATCATGGGTGTCGGCTACGCCGTCGGCTTTCGCGCGCAGACGAGCCCGGCGGCGGTGCTCGCCGGGGTGGGTCTGTTGCTCCTGTTCTCCTACGCCCTGTCGTGGGGCTTCGCAGTCGTCGGCCTCGTCGCGCCGAACAGCGAGACCGCGCAGGTGATGGCCTTCCCGGTGCTGTTTCCCCTGACCTTTGCGTCCTCGGCGTTCGTCCCGGTGGCGACGATGCCGCATTGGCTCCACGGCTTTGCCGACTACCAGCCCGTCAGTGTCGTCTGCGACGCCGTCAGGGCGCTCATGATCGGCGGCCCGACGTCCACGTCGCTCTGGCGGGCGATCGCCTGGGCACTCGGGATCGTCGCCGTGCTCGCACCCGTCGCCGTCCGCCGCTACCGGCGTCTCGACCGCTGAGGTTGCCCGACGGGTACCGACCGGGAGCCCGGCCGGAGCGGTAGTTCGCACCGCGTAAGATGGCGTCGACCCGAGGGGGCCCGCCGCGACTGCCTCACCACAAGCCGAGCATCCCGGTGAGCGCCCATCTGGCGTCGACCCCTCCTCCGGCGCGGGAACGCGGGCGACGGCTTCGCGGTGGCTGGTCTTCGCGATCGTCTCGCTCGCCCTTTTCATGTCCTCGGTCGACGGCACGATCGTCGCCACGGCGCTCCCGACGCTTCACCGCGGCCTGCACGCGCCCATCAACTGGGCGAGCTGGACGATCACCGGCTACCAGCTCGGTCTCGTCGTCGCGATGCCCGTCGCCGGGAGGGTGAGCGACCAGCTCGGCCGCAAGAGAGTGTTCGTCGCCGCGGCGGTGCTGTTCACCGCTGCGTCGCTCGCGTGCGGGTTGGCGCCGGACGTCTGGATGCTCATCGGGCTGCGGGTGGTCCAAGCGCTCGGTGGCGGCGCCTTCATGCCCTCGGCGACCGGGATCGTCTCTGACGCCTTCGGGGCAGGCCGGGACCGGGCCATCGGGCTGTTCTCAAGCATCTTCCCTCTTGGGGCCCTCGCGGGGCCGGTGATCGGCGGCGCGATCATCGACGCGTGGTCCTGGCGCGGCGTGTTCCTCGTCAACGTCCCGATCGGCATCGTCTTCACCGCCCTCGCCGTCGTCCACCTCCCGAGGTCCCGGCCGATCGGCGGCAGGACGGACCTCGTCGGCGCGTGCCAGCTCGGGGCGTGCATCCTCGCGGCGATGCTTGCCGTCACCGAGCTCGGCGGGCGGGGAACGAGCGTCCTCTCGGCTCGGGTCCTCGTCCCCGCCGCCGGGGCCGTCGCGATCGCGGTGTGGTTCGTGCGCCGGGCGGACCGCGTGCCCGAGCCGCTCATCTCCCCGAGGCTCCTTCGCGGCCGCGCTTTCGCCTTCATGAACGCGGTGAACTTCGTCTGGGGGGCGTGCGTCATCGGCCTCGGGGCGCTCGTGCCCCTCTTCGCCGAGGAGCGCTATCACCTGGCGCCGCTCGCCGCCGGGACACTGCTCACCTCCCGGGCGGTCGGCGAGATGCTCGTTGCGGTGCTGGCGGCGTTGCTGCTGCGCCGGACCGGCTACCGGCTGCCGATGCTCGCCGGCTTCGGCCTCATCGCTTCGGGCCTCGTGCTCACCGTGGTCAGCCCACCCGCGCTCGGCCCGTACTCATGGCTCGTGGTGGCTTCCGCCGTGCACGGCCTTGGCACCGGAGGTTCGGGGCCGGCGGCGAACAACGCGACGCTCGAGCTCGCGCCAGAGGACGTCGGCGCGATCTCCGGGCTGCGCGGCGCAGCTCGGCAGGCTGGAGCGATCGTCGGCGTCGCGGCGGCCACCTCGTACGCCGCCCGCAGCTACCACCAGGCGGCGGCGCTCGGTCGCGCCTACGTCGCCCTCGCGCTGCTGCTCGTCGCGACGGCGCCCCTGGTCTTCGGCGTCCCGGACCGGGCGCGGCGGTTCGACGCCGTGGCCCGGGTGCCGGCGTCGCAGCCGTAGACTGCCGCGACGGCGCGTCGGGCGGCCGAGCCACGCGCAGAGGGAGGCTGGAGGATGACGACTGCCGCGCCCGCGACGCGAACAGGGGACGGCTCCGGCGCCGGGCGAGCCGGCTCGGGGCCCGCCGGCCCGGACGCCGCGGGGCGGGTCGACGGCCGGGCCGGGCAGCGGGGCCCCGAACACCTCGAGTACAAGGTGGCCGACCTCTCGCTCGCGCCGCTCGGTCGGCGGGAGATCGCGCTCGCCGAGCACGAGATGCCGGGCCTGATGGCACTCCGGTCGGAGCTCGGGCCGGCCAAGCCGCTCGCCGGCGCCCGAATAACGGGATCGCTGCACATGACCGTCCAGACCGCGGTCCTCATCGAGACGCTCGTCGCCCTCGGCGCGTCGGTCCGCTGGGCGTCCTGCAACATCTTCTCCACTCAGGACCATGCCGCCGCGGCGGTCGTCGCCGGGCCCGGCGGCACCCCGGACGATCCCCGTGGCGTGCCGGTGTTCGCCTGGAAGGGCGAGAGCCTTGCCGAGTACTGGGAGTGCACGGTGCGCGCCCTCGTCTGGCCCGGTCACGACGGCCCGACGGCGCTGCTCGACGACGGCGGGGACGCGACCCTCGCCGTCCATAAGGGGGTCGAGTTCGAGGCCGCGGGCAAGGTGCCCGGCGCCGCGCCGCACGACGGCGAGGACTACGCCCGCCTGCTCGACGTGCTCGCGGCCGGGCTCGAGGAGAGCCCCGACCGCTGGACGCGGATGGTGGCGGGGATCGCGGGGGTGACCGAGGAGACGACGACGGGGGTGCACCGCCTCTACCAGATGGCCGAGGCGGGCCGGCTGCTGTTCCCCGCGTACAACGTGAACGACTCGGTGACGAAGTCGAAGTTCGACAACACCTACGGGTGCCGCCACTCGCTGATCGACGGTCTCAACCGCGCGACGGACGTCCTGCTCGGCGGGAAGCTCGCCGTGGTGTGCGGGTTCGGCGACGTCGGCAAGGGATGTGCCGAGGCGCTTCGGGGCCAGGGGGCCCGGGTCGTGGTCACCGAGATCGACCCGATCTGCGCGCTCCAGGCCGCGATGGAGGGCTACACGGTGACGACCCTCGAGGACGTCGTCGACAGGGCGGACATCTTCGTCACGGCGACGGGCAACCGCGACGTCATCGGCGTCGATCACATGAGGCGAATGAAGCATCTCGCGATCGTCGCCAACATCGGCCACTTCGACAACGAGATCGACATGGCCGGGCTTGCCGCGCTCCCGGGTGCCGAGCGCGTGGAGGTCAAGCCGCAGACCGACGAGTGGCGCTTTGCCGACGGGCATTCGATCCTCGTCCTCGCCGAGGGCCGGCTCGTCAACCTCGGATGCGCGACCGGCCATCCGAGCTTCGTCATGTCGAGCTCGTTCGCCAACCAGACCCTCGCCCAGGTGGACCTGCACGCGCGGCACGGCGAGCTCCCGATCGGCGTCCACGTGCTCCCGAGGCAGCTCGACGAGCGCGTTGCCCGCCTGCACCTCGAGGCGCTCGGGGTGAAGCTCACGGTGCTCAGCGAGCATCAGGCTGCCTACCTCGGGGTTCCGGTCGAAGGACCGTACAAGCCGGACCACTACCGCTACTGAGTCGCCGCCGGGAGCGTGGGGTCGGGCGGGAGGACGATGGCCGAGCTGAGCCCGTCGACTGCGGGGCGTCGGCGAGCGGTGCTCACGCTCACCTGTCCGGACCGGGTCGGCATCGTCCACGCCGTCGCGGGCTTCCTCGCCGAGCGGGACGTCAACATCGACGAGAGCCAGCAGTTCGCGGCGCCGAGCGGCCGGTTCTTCATGCGCGTCGAGACGTCCTTCTCACCGGAGCGGACGCTCGGGCATCTGCGCGCGCAGTTCGAGCCGCTCGGCGCCGCGATGGGGATGTCCTGGGGGCTGTTCGACGTGCGCCAGCGACCGAGGATGCTCGTCCTCGTGAGCAGGCTTGGCCACTGCCTGAACGACCTCCTCTACAGGGTGAGGATGGGGTCGCTACGCGCCGAGATCGCTGCCGTCGCCTCCAACCACCTTGACTTCGCCGAGCTCGTCGCCTCCTACGGCGTCGCCTTCCACCACCTGCCGGTCGTCCCGGAGCGCCGAGCCGAACAGGAGGCGGCGATCCTCGAGCTGATCGGAGAGCTCGGCGTCGACGTCGTGGTGCTGGCCCGCTACATGCAGATCCTCTCGCCCGAGCTCGTCGCCGAGCTGCCGGGGCGCGCGATCAACATCCACCACTCGTTCCTGCCGAGCTTCAAGGGCGCCCGGCCCTACCACCAGGCCTACGAGCGCGGGGTCAAGCTCATCGGGGCGACCGCGCACTACGTCACCGCCGGCCTGGACGAGGGTCCGATCATCGAGCAGGAGGTCGCCCGCGTCGACCACACCCATCGGCCCGAGCAGCTGGCGGCCATCGGTCGGGACATCGAGTGCGTCGCCCTCGCCCGGGCCGTCGGCTGGCACGTCGAGCACCGAGTGATGCTGAACGGCGCCACGACGGTCGTGTTCCGGTGACCGCCCGGTGAATGGATGCACAGAGCGAGCTGGACCTGCTGTTACGGCTTCGTTGCTCTTCGCTGAATCGGTGCAGTGGGGCGCTGACAGGTCGTACACTGCGTACAGACCTTTCCGCTGACCGTTCCCACCCCCCAGGAACGTGGTCGCGAGGTCCTAGAGCACGCAGCCCGGGCACCCCCCGCCCGGGCTGCGTCGCGCCCGGCGCCTTCCACACCATGGAGGCGGGGCGGGCTCCTCGAGGGGAGCTCTGTATGTGACGATCATGCAACGATTCCCGCCTGCCGTCAAGCTTTGCAGGCCGGGCGGCCGTCAGCCGCCCGTGAGGCGCCTCAGCTCGTTCCCCGCGGCCACCAGGCGCCCGTCGCCGGCGCCCTGGAGCTCCGCGCCGAGCAGCGCGAGGCAGTAGACGAGCGCGTCGTCGAGCAGGTCGGCGCCGAGCAGCTCGAGCTGGTGGCCGAGCACGGCGACGACCGACGGCACGAGCTCGGCGACTTCCGCCCGCTCCGCTGCAGACCCGGTCGCGACCCTGGTCGCGGCGACTGCGCCGAGCAGCTGCCGCCAGCGCAGGATGGCGCCGGGCTCGCCGCGGTCGGGCGTGAGGAAGCCCTCGATGAACCTGCGCTCGACCTCCGCGGCGAGCGCGCCGCTCCCGCCGCGCCGGCCGCCAGAGCGACCCAGCTCGACCACCTCGGGGTGGTGGCGGAGATTGGCGGTGAGCGCCCCCCATCGTGCCGCCGACGCGGGCGGGTACGGTGCCAGCTGGGGCCGGGCCCGGGTGTCTCGACCGGGAGCGCCCGCCGCGACGGGCGTGGCCGGCAGTGCCGCCGGGCCGCCTCGCGGCCCGGCGAGGTCAGTCCCGCCTGCCTCCGGAAAGAGCAGGCACCCGCCGGTGACGAGGCGCCAGGAGTGGAGCCAGCCGGTCGTACCGTGTCGCACCGACAGGCGGTGAGGTCCGTCGGGGACGTCGACGAAGCCGTCGACGTCCGTCCGCCGCTCGGCGTCGAGCTGGACCTCGAGCATCCACCCCTCCGGCGGTCAGTGGTCCCCGAGCAGCGCCCTCGCGGCGTCGGCGATGTGGATCGCCGAGATCCCGGCGGCGTCGAGCAGCTCCTCGGGCGTGCCCGAGCTCGACAGGCCGCGCACGGCGAGGTGCGCGCAGCGGGACGCCTGCCGCGCCCGAGAGAGCGCCGCCAGCACCGCCTCGCCGAGCCCTCCTTCGGGATAGTGGTCCTCGGCGACCACGATCCGGCTCGAGGTCGCCTCGACCGACGACACGAGCGTCGCCGCGTCGATCGGCTTCACCGAATAGCAGTCGACGACCCGCGCCGCGATCCCGTCGGCAGCGAGCATCTCGGCGGCGGCGAGCGCCTCGTGGACGGTCACGCCGGCTCCGACAAGGGTGACGGCGTCGTGCCTGCTCTCGCGCACCAGCTTCGCTCCTCCGATCGCGAACGTCTCCTCCGGTCCGTACAGGACGGGGTACGCCCCCCTCGTGGTGCGGAGGTAGGCGACGCCGGGGGCGTCCGCCATGGCGATCGTCAGCGCGACCGCCGACGTGGCGTCCGAGGGATAGAGGACGACGGAGCCGTGCACGGCGCGCATCGCAGCGAGGTCCTCGAGCGCCATCTGCGACGGGCCGTCGGCGCCGATCTCGACGCCGGCGTGCGATCCCACCAGGCGGATGTGGAGCCCGGAGATCCCGGACATCCGCACGAAGTCGAAGGCGCGGGAGAAGAAGGCGCCGAACGTGGCCGCGAAGGGGAGATAGCCGCGGGCGGCGAGACCTCCGGCGGCTGCGACCATCAGCTGCTCGGAGATGAACGTCTCGAAGTACCGGTCGGGCGCGACGGCGAGGAAGGACTCCGAACCCGTCGAGTTGCCCACCTCGGCGTCGAGCACGACGACCTCCGGACGGGCCGCGAGAGCCGCCAGGGCGTCGCCGTAGGCGCGGCGTGTCGCGATCTTCGCGCCGAGCTCGTACCGGGGGACGTCGAGCTTCGCAGCGGCATTTGCCGTCACGGCCGGGCTGCCCATAGGAGGCGGTGGCGAGCTCACCCGGATCGAGCTCGGGCCGCCGAGCTCGGCGATGGCGCGCTCGGCGAGCTCTGGCTCGAGCGCCGTGCCGTGCCAGCCTTCTTTGTCCTCGACCTCGGCGACGCCCTTGCCCTTCAGCGTGCGGGCGAGGACGACGCTCGGCTGCCCGGCGCTCGTGGCCTTGGCGAACGCCTCGTCGATCGCCGCGAGGTCGTGCCCGTCGACGGCGATGGGCAAGCAGCCGAAGGCCGAGACGCGCGCCGCGTAGGCGTCGAGGTCCCAGCCGAGCTCGGTCGGCCCCCGTTGGCCGAGACGGTTGACGTCGATGATCGCGACGAGGTTCGAGAGGCCGTAGTAGCCGGCCTTGTCGAGCGCCTCCCACACCGATCCCTCGGCGAGCTCGCTGTCGCCGCAGAGGACCCAGACGCGATAGTCGAGGCGGTCGAGCCGGGAGCCGGCGAGCGCGATGCCAACGGCCGCGGCGATGCCGAGCCCGAGCGAGCCGGTGGCGAGGTCGACCCAGGGCAGGGCCGGCGTCGGATGACCCTGGAGGCGGGCGCCGAAGCGCCGGTACGTGTCGATCAGCTCGGCATCGTCGACCACGCCGACCGCCCGGTAAAGAGCGTAGAGGAGGGGAGAGGCGTGACCCTTGGAGAACACGAGATGGTCGTTCGTCGCCAGCTTCGGGTCCGCCCAGTCGTAGCGGAGGTGTCCCGTTGTGAGCACGGCGAGCAGGTCTGCCGCCGAGAGCGAGGAGGTCGGGTGGCCGGACCCGGCGGACGTGCTGCAGCGGATGGAGTCGACGCGCAGCTGGCGGGCGAGCGCGGCGGCAACCTCGAGCTCACGTGCGTTCATCGGTCCTCCCTGTCACCTCGGCGCTCCCTCACGGCGATCCGGCACGGCGCGCCGCGCTCGTGTCGACTCGGCCGGACCGCGTCGCACGAGGTTCGTGCCGCGGCGCCCTCACCCTACCGGCCGCTCGGGACGTGGGCGGCTCGGCGGTCGTCCTCGCGGGCGCGCTCGTCGTCGCTCTCGACGAGCCTGCCGATCGGCACGACGGCGGCGACGGCGAAGCCCGCGGTGGAGAGCGCCCGAGCAGCGCTCTGGGCGTGGGCCCCGGAGACGTAGAGGTCGTCGACGACCAGCACCCGTCCGACGACGGGCTCTCGCGTCGGGCCCGCGACGGCACGGTAGGCGTCGAGACTGGCGCGCAGGTGGCCGAGCGGCCCCGGTCCGCGCACGATGAGGCCGCACGCGGGCGCCGACGCAGGAATGCCCTCCAGCCGCTGCGCCCTGTCCGACGCCTCGGCACAGGCAGCGGCGACGAGGCCGACAAGTGGGTGGGAGCCACGCCACGACCGGCGTCCGGGACCTGTGGAGGGCACGCCGACGAGGTGGAGCGCACCTTCGCCGAGCCCGCGGCCGAGTCCCGCAAGGAAGCCGGCGAGCAGCAGCGCGAGTCGCCGCGTCGACTCGCGACGGACGAAGTCGCTCGGCGCCGCCTTGTAGGCGACGAGCAGGCGGTGCAGGGTGCCACCGCGCCGCGCCAGCCCGACGGGCCGCACGGGCACAAGAGCTGCGCCGAGCTGGCGCGAGATCACGCCGCAGCCCCGGCAGCAAGTGGCACGCTCGGCGCAGCGCGCAAGACAGATCGGGCAGGTACCGAGGACTCGATGCGAGGGCCGCACGCCTCGGTCGCGGCCGGTGTCGTAGGCCATGGCCGCGCACGGTAGAGGCGCGGTGCTCTACCGGCGCTTCGACCGGTGCCGCTACCGGTCGGCCTGGCGCCTCTCGGCTTCTTCCCTTGTCCCGAGCAGCGCGGCGAGCGTCAGGCCGACCGTCTTCTCCGCGGCCGCGGCGGAGCGGTCGAGCCGGGTGCGCATGTAGTGCCAGCTCTCCCAGGACGTCGCCGCGTCCAGTGCGTCGACAAGGACCCGCCCCTCGTTCGACCGCTCGGCGAGCTCCTTCTCGAAGGCCCGGTTCACGAAGTCGCGGCGCATCGCGCGTGCCCGCCGGAGCCCGTCCGCCATCTCGGCCGAGTGGTACTCGTCGAACAGCGCGGCGCGGCGGATCGGCGTCACGGCCTCGAAGAGCTTGCGGGACTGGCGAGCGACGACCCGGATGCGCTCCCCGATCTCGGCATGCGTGTCGACCGGCATCAGGTACTGCTGGTGGCGGAGCATCTGGAGGTCGAGCGCCATCCTCCGCAGCGCCTCGACGTCCTCGAAGTGGTGGTACACGGTGCGCAGCGCGACCCC
>DAHVLW010000253.1:0-4023 GCA_027320205.1 Acidimicrobiaceae bacterium | reverse complement strand
CACGAGCCCCCCTTTCATCCTCTGTTGCACCTGCCTTTCCCGGGCGCCGCACCGGCACCTCGAGAACCTCGCCCCCGGTCCAGCGGAGCCGCCCGGGCGCCGGCGCCCCGGCCGCCTCGAAGCCGAGCAGGGCGGCGCCGACGAGCGCGGCGTCGAGCGGGCGCGCCGCCAGGACGAGCTCGGGAGGGAAGGGCGTGCCGGTCTTCAGCGCTGCCTCGATCGGGCCCGTCAACCGATCGAAGGAGCGCACCATCCCGCCACCGACGGCGATGCGCGCCGGGTCGATGGCGTTCACCAAGTTCACGAGGTGGAGCGAGAGCTCGGCGACGAGCGCCGAGACGAGGTCGTCCAGCTGCTCGTCGCCGGCGGACGCCCGGTCGAAGACCTCCTCGGCCGTGACGGGCCGCCCGAGCAGGCGCGATCCGGCTGCCGCGAGCCCGATGCCGCTGACGCTGTCCTCGAGCATCGGCCGCTCCCCGATCGCGACGCCGAGGCCGGAGAGGCCGACGAGGTTGTAGCCGACCTCGCCGGCGGCGCCGTGGGCGCCTGCGACGACCTGACCGCCGACGACGACCGCCGCACCGAGCCCGGTGCCGAGGTTGAGGTAGACGCCAGGGTCTGCGCCGGCAAGAGCGCCGAAGCGCGCCTCGGCGGCCGCGGCCGCCTTCACGTCGTTCGCGGCGCGCACCGGCACCCCGAACCTCTCCTCGAGGGTCGCGCCGAGCGCGAGTCCCTCCCAGCCGGCGATCGCCGGCGCCAGCTCGACGCGCTCTTTGCGTGGGATGCCGATGGTCGCAACGCCGACCGCCGCCAGCCGTGCGCCGCTGCCGGTGCCGTCGAGGAGCGCGCGGCCGTTGCTTGCCGCCCGCTCGAGCACGACCGCCGCCCCCTCGTCCCGCCCGGTCGCGACGAGGCTCGTCCCGAGGCATTCGCCCGAGAGGCTGCACACGGCGGCGGCGACCTTCGTCCCGCCGAAGTCCAGACCGAGCACGACCGGCGCAGCTGCGCCCTCCCCGACCGAGACCGCCATCACCCCCGAACCCGCGGCAGGCTCCCCCGCCCTGTGGCCCTATTAACAGTAAACCTACCTATTTTCAAGCCGCCGGGCAAGGGGCTACTGTGAACGCATCGTCACGCGACCATCGCGCCAGCGCTAGCGCCCGAGAGCCCCACGATGGCGACGCGCCCCGAGGCCAACGGCGAAGGACCGGCCGATCCACAGGTCGTCGCCGGCCGGCCCCAGCTGCTGCGGGCCATGAACGAGGCGACGCTCCTCAACGCCCTGCGTCGGGATGGATCGCTGATGCGCACCGACCTCGCGAGGATCTCGGGACTTTCCAAGCCGACGGTCGCCCTCGGGCTCGCCAATCTCGAGCGCGACGGGCTCGTACGCGTCGCCGGCCGGCGGACCGGCGTCCGCGGGCCGGCCGCGTTGTTCTACGCAGTACGCCCCGAGGCCGGCTACGTGCTCTCGCTCGACGTCGGCGGCGAGTACGTGCGGGGTGCCCTCGCCGACCTCGGCGGCAACGTGCGAGCCCACGGCAAGGCGAGCGTCCACGCGGCGAGCAGCCAGACGCGTGCGGCGGCGCTCATCGCGCTCGCCGACGAGCTCGCCGCCGACGCCGGCGTGACGCGCTCGGCCATCGCGCAGACGATCGTCGGGAGCCCGGGGATCTACGACCGCCGACGCGACGCCCTGAAGCTCGCGCGCGGCCTTCCCGGCTGGGAAAGCCCCGGCGTGCTCACGGAGCTCCGACGGGCCTTCGGCCGCAAGACGCTCGTCGAGAACGACGTCAACCTCGCCGCGCTCGCCGAGCGCGACCGCGGCCACGGCCGCGACATCGACGCCTTCGCGTTCGTCTCGGTCGGCACCGGCATCGGGATGGGGCTCGTGCTGGCGGGAGAGCTGCGCCGCGGGGCGCACGGCGCGGCGGGAGAGATCGGCTTCCTGCCGCTCGGAGAAGGCGGCGGGCTCGACTCCTCGGACGCGCGCCGCCGGGGCACGCTCGAGGCGGCGGCCTCTGCCGCAGGGATCGTCCGTTCGGCACGCCGTCGCGGCATGCGCGGGCGCCTCTCCCCACGCGAGGTCTTCAGCGCCTGGGCGGCCGGCGACCTCAAGGCGGCAGAGGTCGTCGCCGACGAGGCGCGACTCGTCGCCCGGGCGATCGCCTCGATCGCCGTGGTCGCGGACCCGTCGCTTGTCGTCCTCGGCGGCGGCATCGGCTGCGCGCCGGGCTTCGCCGACGTCGTAGCGGCCGACCTGCCGTCGCTTCTCCCTGTGGTCCCGGAGATCCGCGTGAGCGCGCTCGGCGACGAGGTCGTCGTCGAAGGAGGCATCGTCGCCGCGATCGACCTCGCCTGGCGCGAGATCCTCTCCCGCTGACGGGCAGCCCGGCCATCCGGAGCGCTTCCGCGCGTAGCCCGTCACGCGGCGCCGACGCCCACCTCGACGGCGTCGGGAACGGCCGAGATCCCCCGCCGGGGAAGGACGATCTCGTCGACGATCCCGTAGTCCCGCGCCTCCTCGGAGGTCATGAAGAAGTCCCGGTCGATGTCTCGCTCGACGCGCTCGAGCGGCTGGCCCGTGTGGTGGGCGAGGATGTCGGCCATGCGCCGGGTCGTCGCGAGCACCTCCCGGAGCTGGATCTCCATGTCCCGGGGAGCGCCGCGCGTGCCAGCCGAGCCCTGGTGGATCATGATCTTCGAGCTCGGGAGCGCCATGCGCTTGCCCGGCGTGCCGCCGGCGAGGATCATCGCCGCTGCGGACATCGCCATCCCGACGCAGACGGTCGAGACGTCGCAGTGGACGTGCTGCATCACGTCGTAGATCGCCATGCCGGAGTAGGCGAGGCCACCGGGCGAGTTGACGTAGAGGTGGATGAGGGACTGGTAGCTCGGCATCGTCCGCCTCGGCTCGGGATCGGGCACACGGGTCGCCCTCCGACAGTCGCCCCCGAGGGCGCGCGCCGAGGGTTGCGCTCGACAGCATATCTCACATTCGAGATGCTGTTAACGAGGGAGACTTCTGGCCGTGCGTCGGCATGAGGACTACCTTCCCGGCTTCGCCGAGATGGCGCGGCGGCGCAGGGAGATCGTCGAGTCGCTGACGGCGCGCCGGGTCGAGCTCGGGCTCTCCCAGACCGAGGTCGCGGCGCGCATGGGCACCTCGCAGTCGGCGGTGGCCCGCCTCGAGTCCGGCCACGCCGACGTGCGCCTCTCCAGCCTCGAGCGCTACGCGGCCGCGGTCGACCAGGTCATTCAGCTGAAGCTCAGCGAGCCCGACGAGAGCGGGAGCCGGTGAGCACCGGCTGGCGCGGGGCCTCGCCGGGCGCCGACGCCGAGCGCGCGCTCTTCGAGCGCCGCATCGTCCTTCTCGGCGGGCAGGTCGACACCGGGCGCGCCACGGACGCCGCCGCCGCGCTGATGACGCTCGACGCCCTCGGCGACGACCCGGTCGAGCTGCGCCTGAACGCCGAGTCCGACTCGCTCGACACCGCCTTCACCCTCGTCGACACCATCGACGCGCTCGGCGTCGAGGTCCACGCGACGGTGGCGAGCACGGTCGGCGGGACGATGGCCGGGGTGCTCGCCGTCTGCACGCTCCGGCGCATCGGCGAGCTCGGAAGGGTGCAGCTGCGTGAGCCCGAAGAGGAGCTCGCGGGGTCGGCGGCGGACCTCGCCCGCCGGGCGACCGCCCTCGAGTCCCGTCTTGCGGACTTCGTGCACCGCCTGGCCGAGGCGACGGGCCGCCCTTTCGAGCACGTCGAAGCCGATCTCCGGTCGGGCCGGTCGCTCGGCGCCGAGGGGGCTCTCGCCTACGGGCTCGTCGACGAGATCGTCCGCCGGCGCCGCTGACGCCCGACCGGCGGCCCGCGCGCAATCTGGCCGCTCGGCTCGGGCGGGCTGGCGCCGGGCTGGCTCAGCTCGCGAGCGTCGCCTCGCCCGCGTGCCACTCGCAGGGCGTGAGGCCGCCCGCCTGCAGCGCGGCGACGGTCCGGAGCACCTCGGTCACGCTGCGGCCGG
>DAHVLW010000227.1:0-4920 GCA_027320205.1 Acidimicrobiaceae bacterium | reverse complement strand
CCAAGGCGTCGCCCGCCGCCGTGAACAACTTCGTCTTCCTCTCGCGGTACCACTTCTTCGACGGGACCACCTTCCTCCGGGTGATCAAGGGCTTCGTCGTGCAGGGCGGGAGCCCGAACGGCACGGGAGCCGGCGGGCCGGGCTACTCCTTCACCGGCAACATTCCCCCGAAGGGCTGCACCGCGAAGAAGGACTGCTACCCGGTCTGGGGCGTCGCGATGGCGAACTCGGCAGGGCCGTCGACGAACGGGAGCCAGTTCTTCATCGTGCTCCCGGGAGGCCAGACGGTCCTCGACCAGGAGCCCAACTACACGCTCTTCGGCCAGGTCGTCTCCGGGACCTCCGTCGTCGCGCGGATCGGGAACGGCGGCGCCCCGTCGGGCAGCTCGGCGGGCACCCCGAAGGTCGTCCACCACATCGTCAAGGTCACGATCACCCAGGTGGCGTCGTGAACCGGCGCCGGCGCCCGGGCGGCGGCGAGCCCGGTGGCACCGGGCGGTCCGGCGGCCACCCCCGGTTCGACGGGCCGCCGCCGATGTCGATCGAGCCGGCGCGGACCTACCGGGCGACGATGTCAACGACGAAGGGCACGCTGGCGATCGACCTCGACCCGCGCGCCGCGCCGCGGACGGTGAACAGCTTCGTGTTCCTCGCGAGGCGGGGCTTCTTCGACGGCGTCGCCTTCCACCGCATCATCCCCGGCTTCGTCGTCCAGGGAGGCGACCCTACCGGCACCGGGTCGGGCGGCCCGGGCTATCGCTTCGCCGACGAGCTGCCGCAGGCCGGGCGCTACGAGGTCGGGTCGCTGGCGATGGCCAATGCCGGCCCGGACACGAACGGGAGCCAGTTCTTCATCGTCTCCGGCCCCGACGGCACCCGCCTGCCGCCGAGCTACTCCCTGTTCGGGAAGGTCGTCGAAGGCCTCGACGTCGTCGCCGAGCTCGACGGGGCCGGAAGCCCCTCGGGCCGGCCGAAGGAGCGGGTCGCGATCGAGTCGGTGGAGATCACCGAGCTGCCCGGCGGCACGGGCGAGCCTGGCGGACCCGGCGGCACGGGCGAGCCTGGCTCGGCCGGGTAGCGGCCGGCGCCCCCTCAGTCCACCGGGCGGCCGGCGAGCACCTCCAGTCCGGCCTCCTCCCCGTCGATGAAGACGGCGATGCGCCCTTCGCCGGCGGCGCGCCAGGTCCCGTCACCCTCGCGGACGAGCGCGGTGCGCTCCGGGACGGCCACCACGGCGCAGCCTCTCGGCGCCAGCCCGAGCGTCCGCCGCAGCCGCTCCGTCACCTCGCCCTGGAAGTGGGGGACGACAGCTACGTCGCGCACGAGCCCGAGCCCCACGGTGAGCGCGCCGCCCCGCGGGTCCACCATCGGGTCGCTGAGCACCATCGCCCCCGCCGAGGACCCCGCCACCACCGCGCCGGACGCCCAGGCGTGCCGCATCGCGTGGAGGACGGCGGAGTCCTTGAGGACGGAGCGCAGGTGCAGGGGCGAGCCGCCCGAGAGGTAGACGAAGGAGGCTTCTCCGACGACGGCGGCGAGCGAGCCGTCCTGGGCGTCGCGCCGGGACAGCACCATGCACGGGCGGACCCGGCCGCCGATCGCGGCAAACCAGCGCTCCGCGGCGGCGACGGCGTGCCCCGGGCTCTCGTACGCCGCCGCCGTCGGCAGCACGACCACCTCGCCCGACGAGCGTTCCAGGAGCTCGGCGTCGAAGGACGGGGCGCCCGTCCACTCGGCGCCGCCGACGAGAGCGAGCGGACCCGGCGCCGCGGTCACGGCTGCAGCACTGGCGGACCGACGTAGCGGGCGCCGTCCAGCCCGCCGGTGAGGACGGCGAGCTCCCAGGTGGCCGCTTTCGGGGAGGAGGGCGGGCCGTCGACCGGCGCGCCCGATCCGGCGACGCGCGCGATCACCCCGTCGACGACGTCGCCGTGCGTGCACGCGACGATCGCGTGACCGTCCGCGAGCACGACGGAGGCGGCGAGGAGCTCGTCGAGCGCGGCGCGCGGGTCGGCGCCTTCGAGGAGTGCGTCGGTCGTCTCGACCTCGATGCCGACGAGCGCCGCCGCCGGCCGGAGGGTGTCGGTGCAACGGACGGCGGGGCTCGACAGCGCCCGTGCGAGCACGACGGGCTCACCTTCGGGCACGAGCCGCCGGGCGATGGCGTCGGCTTGGCGGCGCCCATCGTCGGTCAGGGGGCGGAGCCCGTCCGGGCCTTGCCAGCCGAGGCGCGTGACGGCCTCGCCATGGCGGACCAGGTGGACGAGGCGAGCGCCGGCCGGTGTCAATGGACCGCGGCGCCGATCGCCGAGCCGACGCCGTAGGTCACCGCCCCGGCGGCCACGCAGATGCCGAGCGAGCGCAGGGACGAGAACAGCAGGCTGCGCACCGTGACGAGCGAGAGGATCGCGCCGACGGCGAGCGCCGCGACGGCCGTCAGCGCGACGCAGATGAGCACCTCGGTGGTTCCCGACGCGCCGGAGAGGAACGGGGCGAGCGGCACCACCGCGCCGACGGCAAAGGTCACGAAGGACGAGCCTGCAGCGACCCACGGCGAGCCGAGCTCCTGGGGGGCGATGCCGAGCTCCTCCCGGGCATGGGTCTCGAGCGCTACGTCGGGGTCGGCCATCAGCTCGTGCGCGAGCCGAGCCGCGACTTCGGGCCGGATGCCGCGTCGCACGTAGAGATGCTCGAGCTCCCGCCTCTCGCTCGCCGGCCGGCGCCGGATCTCGTCCGCCTCGACGGCGAGCTCGCGCTGCATCGCCTCGCGCTGCGCCTGCATCGAGATGTACTCGCCGGCCGCCATCGAGAAGGCGCCGCCGAGGAGGGCGGCGATTCCGGCGAGCCTGACGACCCCGTGGGCGGGATGCGCCGCCGCCGTCCCGAGGAGGACCGAGACGTTCGAGACGAGGCCGTCGGTCACGCCGAAGATGGACGCCCGGAGCCCTCCGCCGCGCACGTCGCGGTGCACGTGCTCGACCGGCGCGATCCGCTCGACCGGCTGGGACACGAGGGAGGAGGCTACTGCGGATGCAGCGAGGACACCCTGGGCCGCACGGGGGCGTCGGTGGCGACCTGGACAGGCGCGGGAGGTATCCCGGAGAATTCGCCGAGCCGTCATCGCCCGTTCACCGTGATCTCGCGCCCACGTCACCGGCTGCCGCGACGATCGCTGCGTGCCGAGCGCCGCGACGAGCCCGGGCGGGACGGCGGCCCCGAGCACCGAGGCCATCCCCGGCAGCGCGACCGTCCCCTCGGCAGCTCCCGGGGCGACGACCCCTGGAGCCGATCCAGGTCGCCAGGGTTGGCCACGGGTTCTCGTCGTCGAGGACGACGAGTCGCACCTGCTCGCGCTGAGCGTCGGGCTCGAGCGCGAGGGCCTCGCCGTCACGGCGGTCCGAGACGGTCGCGACGCCGTCCCCGCCGCCGAGGACCTGCGACCGGACGTGATCCTCCTCGACGTCATGCTCCCCGGCCGCTCGGGCATCGAGATCTGCCGCGACCTGCGCGCCCGGGGCTTCGACACGCCGGTCGTCTTCCTGAGCGCCAAGGGCGAGGAGCTGGACGTCGTGGTCGGCATCGAGGTCGGCGGCGACGACTACGTGCCGAAGCCGTACCGGATGCGGGAGCTCGTCGCGCGGATACGCGCGCTGTTGCGCCGGCGGCGGTGGCCCGACGCCGGCGCCCCGGCCCGGCGGCCCGGCGCGCCTGCGGACGAGGACCTGCTCAGCGTCGGCGACGTCGAGATGGATCAGGCGCGCCACGAGGTCTCCGTGCGCGGGGAGATCGTCGAACTGCCGCTTCGCGAGTTCCAGCTGCTGCAGGAGCTGCTGGCGAACGCCGGACGGGTCGTCTCGAGGGACACGCTGCTCGAGCGGGTCTGGGGGGTCGACTACGACGGCGACCCGAGGATCGTCGCCACGCTGATCGGGCGGCTTCGCGCCCGCATCGAGGAGGACCCCGACGCGCCGGCGCGCATCGCCACGATCCGCGGCGTCGGGTACCGCTACAACGACCGGCACTGAGGCCGACCCCGCGTCAGGCCGGCGCCGACCCCGCGGCAGGCCGGCCGTCGTCCGTGCGAGGCCGGCGCCCTCCGGGCGAGGCGCCGGGATCCGGCCGAGCCGGGTGCCGACGCGGGGCGGCGGCCGTACACTCGGGCGCGACATGGACGGTCCCGACAGCGACGTGCGGGCGCGGCTCCTCGCCATGGTCCGCGAGCGTGGCTACCGCCGCAGCGCCGAGCCGTTCGTGCTCTCCTCCGGCGGCACGAGCTTCGACTACGTCGACCTGCGCCGCGCCGTCGCCCGCGGCGAGGACCTCCGCCTCGCCGCCGAGGCGGTAGCCGGGGCGGTGACCGAGGCCGTCGACGCGGCCCTTGGCGCTGCCGCCGGCACCTCACCCAGGTTCGACGCGATCGGCGGGATGACGATGGGCGCCGACCCCGTCGCCCACGCAGTCGCCCTGCTGACCTCGACATCGTGGTTCTCGGTGCGCAAGGGCGAGAAGACCCACGGCAGCCGGCGCCGCGTCGAGGGCGCCGAGCTCGGTCCCGGGGTCCGCGCCGTCGTGTTCGAGGACACCGTCTCGACCGGGCGGTCGCTGCTCGAGGCGCTCGACGTCGTCGCCGCGACGGGCGCCGAGATCGTGCTCGCCTGCACCATCCTCGACCGGGGCGAGCTCGCGGCGCCCCGCCTCGCCGACCGGAAGATTCCCTACCTGGCGTTGCTCGGCTACGCCGACCTCGGGATCGAGGCGATCGGCGCCGGAGCCAGCGCCGGCGCCGGACCAGGCGCCCGCGAGGCCGCCGGCGGCACGGGCGCGGAGCCCGCCCGGACCTGACGGGCCGGTGGACGCCCTCGACGTCGCCATCCTCGTCCTCGTCGTCCTGGCGGTGCTGCGGGGGCTCCGGGTGGGCGC
>DAHVLW010000214.1:0-6151 GCA_027320205.1 Acidimicrobiaceae bacterium | reverse complement strand
CCGGCCGGCGCGGTGATCACGAGCCCGCGGGGGTAGGCGATCGCGACGTCGACGCCGACGGAGCGGGCGCCGAGCTTTCGGGTCCCGAGGAACTCGACCGGGAGCGGCTCGCCGGCGAGCGCGACGAAGACGGTCCCGCCTTTGGACGAGGTGATCGGGATCACGCGGCGGTCCCGGACGACGCGCTCGCGCCCCTTGGCGAGCGTCCCCCCGCCGTGGAGCAGGCTCTGCGCGAACTTCCCCGGCTCGGTGAGGCCGCCGAAGTCGCTGGTGAAGGAGCTCGCGCTCGATCCCGTGATCTCGATCCACTTGCCGGCGAGCTTGGCCACGACCGCCGCGGCGACCGGCCCGCTCGGGGCGTTCGGCGTCTTCTCGAGGGCGACGCGCCAGTACGGCGCCGCCGCCTCCAGGTACACCACGCCGGGGAGCGCGACGAAGTTGACGGGACCGACCGCCTTGGAGCCGGTGCGCACGACGATCTCGCCGGCCACCTGCCGGCCGCGGTCGGTCGAACGCAGCCTGAAGGCGAGGCGCTCGCCCGTCTCGGTGATCGAGCCGGCGAAGGCGAGCGAAGACTGCCGGGCGAGCGCGTCCGCGCTCATCCTGAGTATCCGCCCGGCGGGCAGTGCCGCGAGGCCACCGGATCGGGCCGGGAGCCTCGGGCTCGACGCCGAGAGCGCGCCGGAGCGTGACGCGGGCCTGCCGGTCCGGGGTGTGATGCCGCCCCAGCCGCCGAGCGCCAGCGCGCCCGCCGTCGTCACGGCGACCGTGCCGGCCAGCCCGCCGAGCGATCGTGGCCGACGCGCCATCGAGAACCTCCGCTTTCGTACCGGGCCGGTGCGGCCGGCTGGAACTGTGTCCACGTGCCCGGCAAGGTCGAGACCGCCTCGACGCGCGCGTGCTCCGACGCGATGACGACCGGGTCTCGCCGCGGCTTGAGTGCCCGGCGGACTCGCACCTGTCGTCGTCATTCGCACCTGTCGTCGTCACTCGCTCGCGTCGGCGAGCACGACGGAGACCCTCGGCTCCTCGGCGGCGACCAGGTCGAGCTCGGCGGCGTTGACGGCCTCGCGGAGGTCGGCGCGTCCGAGCTCGAGCAGCGTCACGAGCTCGGCGGGACCCTCGACCCGAAGGAGGTCCACCGGCCAGCGAATCGAGCGCTTGGCGACGGTCTTCGCCCGGCGGACCTCGCCGAGCACCTGCCCGACCGCGTCGAGCAGGTCCGGGCGCGCGCCGTCGCCGGGGGAGAGCTCCGACGGCTCGGGCCAGCGCTCGGAGTGGACCGAGGAGTCGTGCCACCACGACCAGGCCTCCTCGGTCGCGAAGGGGAGGAACGGCGCGAACAGTCGGAGCTGGACCGAGAGGGCAAGGGCGAGGGCGCCTCGCGCCGAGGCGGCGCCCGCGCCGTCGTCGCCCCTGCCCCCGTAAGCACGGCCCTTCACGAGCTCCAGGTAGTCGTCGCAGAACGACCAGAAGAACTGCTCGACCCGCTCGAGCGCCCTCGCGTGCTCGAAGCTCTCCAGCGCTTCGGTGGTCTCGGCGACGACGTCGCGCAGCCGGGCAAGCATCGCGGCGTCGAGCGCGACCAGCCCGTCCGGCGCCCGCGCCGCCGCCCGGTCCGGCCCGTGACCGTCGAGGCGTGAGACGCCGAACTTCGTCGCCTGGAGGATCTTGATGGCCAGGCGGCGGCCGATGCGCATCTGCTGCTCGTCGAAGGCGGTGTCGACGCCGAGGCGCGCCGACGCCGCCCAGTAGCGGACGGCGTCGGAGCCGTATGCGTCGAGCGGCTCGCTCGGGACGACCACGTTGCCCGTGGACTTCGACATCTTCTTCCGGTCGGGGTCGAGGATCCAGCCGGAGATGGCCGCGTGGCGCCAGGGGAGGTCGCCGTGGCCGAGCAGCGAGCGAGTCACGGTCGAGAACAGCCAGGTGCGGATGATGTCGTGCCCCTGGGGCCGGACGTCCATCGGGAACACCCTCGAGAGCAGGTCGCCGTCCTCGCCCCATCGCGCCGCGATCTGGGGGCTGAGCGAGGAGGTCGCCCAGGTGTCCATGACGTCGGGATCGCCGACGAAGCCGCCCGGCGTTCCCCGTTGGGACTCCTCGAAGCCGTCGGGTGCCTCCGCCGAGGGGTCGACCGGGAGACGTTTCTCGCCAGCGAGGATCGGGTGCGCCTCGTCGACGGACCCGTCGGCGCGGACCGGGTACCAGACGGGGAAGGGCACGCCGAAGAAGCGTTGGCGCGAGATGTTCCAGTCGCCCGTCAGGCCCTCGACCCAGGACTCGAACCGTGCGCGCATGAACTCGGGATGCCAGGCGAGCTGGCGGCCGGCCCTCAGCAGGTCGTCGCGAAGCGACATCGTCCGCACGTACCACTGGAGGGAGGAGACGATCTCGAGGGGTCGCTCGCCCTTCTCGTAGAACTTGACGAAGTGGGTGATCGGCCGGGGCTCGCCGACCAGGTGCCCGGCCTCTGCCAGCAGCTCGACGAGACGCCGCTGGGCCGCCTTCACGGTCTTGCCCTCGAGCTCGGCGTAGTGGCGCGCCGCGGCAGCGGGGTCGGCGCATTCCCATCCCGGCGAGCCGAACGGGGCGTGCTCGAGCCGACCGCTCCTGCCGACGACGGTGCGCGTCGGCAGCGAGAGCTCCCGCCACCAGGTGACGTCGGTGAGGTCGCCGAAGGTGCAGACCATCGCGATGCCCGTGCCCTTCTCGGGGTCGGCGAGCGGGTGGGCGAGGACCGGCACCTCCACGCCGAACAGGGGCGTGAGGGCGCTCGTGCCGAAGCGCGACCGGTAGCGGGGATCCTCGGGGTGGGCGACGAGGGCGACGCAGGAAGGCACGAGCTCGGGCCTCGTGGTCTCGATCTCGACCGGCGCCCTCCCGCCGGCCCCGTCGAAGCGGATCCTGTGGTAGGCGCCTGGCACCTCCCTGTCGACCAGCTCGGCCTGGGCTATCGCCGAGCGGAAGTCGACGTCCCACAGCGTCGGCGCCTCCTGGCGGTAGGCGTGGCCCGGCTCGAGGAGGCGCAGGAAGGCGCGCTGGGAGATGCGCCGGGCCGATTCCCCGATCGTCGTGTATTGCAGGCTCCAGTCGAACGACATCCCGACGCGGCGGAACAGCTCCTCGAAGGCACGCTCGTCCTCGGCGGTGAGCCTGCGGCAGAGCTCGACGAAGTTGGGCCTGGAGACGGCGGCAGGCTCCTTGGGCGGCCGCTCCGGCAACTTGAAGTCGGGGTCGAACGGCTTGGAGGGGTCGCAGCGCACGCCGAAGTGATTCTGCACGCGGCGCTCGGTGGCGAGACCGTTGTCGTCCCAGCCGATCGGGTAGAAGACCGACTTTCCCCGCATCCGCTGGTACCGGACCACGACGTCGGTCTGGGTGTAGGAGAAGACGTGACCGACGTGCAACGAGCCGGAGACGGTCGGCGGCGGCGTGTCCACCGAGAAGACCCCGGCGCGCATGCTGTCGCGGTCGAAGCGGTAGATCCCCTCGGCCTCCCAGCGCGCCGCCCAGCGTTGCTCGAGCCCCTCCAGCCCCGGGCGCTCGGGGACGCCGCTGCCCGCGAGGCGCGCAGGCGGGTGGTGGTCACGCATGGGATTAGTAGGGTACCTGCATGCTGCGGCTCTTCGACACCGCGACGGGTGCCGTCGCGCCGCCGGCAGGTCGAGCAGGCACGCGGGTCGGCCTCTACGTCTGCGGTGCCACCGTCTACGGCCCGCCGCACGTCGGCCACGGGAGGTTCGCGCTCGTCTACGACGTCATGCGTCGCTACCTCGAGCACTCCGGCTACGACGTGAGGCACGTGTCGAACATCACCGACGTCGACGACAAGGTGATCGACCGCGCCGCCGCCGAAGGTCGCGACTGGCGCGACGTCGCAGCGGAGTCCGAGGAGCAGTGGTGGACGGCGATGGACGCGATGGGCGTGCTCCGGCCCCACGAGGTGCCGCACGCCACGGACTACGTCGATGAGATGGTCGACCTCGTCGCCGAGCTCGTGCGGCGCGACGTCGCCTACGAGACCTCCGACGGCGTCTACCTGGCGTGCGACGCCGTCGACGGCTACGGCATGCTCGCCCATCAGGGCCTCGACAGCCTGCGCAGGGGCGCCCGCGCCGTGGTCGGCGAGGAGAAAAGGTCGCCGCTCGACTTCGCGGTGTGGAAGAAGGCCAAGCCGGGGGAGCCGACGTGGCCCTCGCCGTTCGGCGCGGGGAGGCCGGGGTGGCACACGGAGTGCGTCGTGATGTCGCTCGCGCTCCTCGGCGAGGGCTTCGAGCTGCACGGCGGCGGCCTCGACCTCGTCTTCCCCCACCACGAGAACGAGCGGGCGCAGGCGGTGGCGCTCGGTCGCCAGTTCGCGCGCCATTGGGCGCACAACGGGCTCGTCGTCGTCGGCGGCGAGAAGATGTCGAAGTCCCTTGGCAACTACATCGAGCTCCGGACGGTGCTCGAGCGCTACGACCCCCGTGCGTACCGGCTGCTCGTCCTGAGGTCCTACTACCGCTCGCCGCTCGAGGTCGGCCCGTCGACGCTCGCCGACGCGGCCGCCGCACTCCAGCGCGTCGACGAGCTCGCCCGGCGCCTCGAGGGGGCGAGGCCGCGTCGCGGGCCGGCAGGGCCGGGCGTCGGGGCAGAGACGACCCGCGTCGCACCGACGCCCGAGGCGACCGCGCTACGGGCGAGCTTCACCGAGGCGATGGACGACGACCTTGCGACCCCCCGAGCCGTCGCGGAGCTGCTCGGCGCGGTGCGCGAGTCGAACAGGTTGCTCGACGGCGACGACGCCCGCAGCGCCCTGGCGCTCGGTGACGTCGCGCTCGAGCTGCTCGGAGTGCTCGGGATCGCACCGGCCGGCGTCGAGGCGCCCGCGGCAGCGATCGTCGAGCTGGCCGAACGTCGGGAGTCGGCGCGCCGCGCCGGCGACTACGCCGCCGCCGACCAGCTGCGAGACGAGATCTCCGTCCTCGGCTGGAAGGTGGACGACCTCCCGGACGGCCCCCGCCTGCATCGCTGAGCGCCGCTCGACGCCACTCCACGTGGCCCGGGACGCGTCCCGCGCGCGCCCCTCGCGTGCCGCTGCGAACGGGTCCTGCAGGCCGACGTCGAGCCAGATGGCCCGTGCGGCGCGCCGAAGGGCGGCACGGACCGGGCCGACGTGGCGTGAGCTCCGGGGCAACAAGTAGTACGGTCCTCCGCCCCACTGCGCCACGGCACCCCTCCCTGGTGAGCTACCGGCACGACGAGCACGGCGTGACGTCCCTCATGCTCGCGACGTCGAGAGGCACAATGTCACACATGGGCGCCAGAACGCAAGCGCCGCGACGCAAAGGCCAGGAGATTCCAAGAAGAACGGTCCATCTATGATCACGGAACGTAGTATTGGAAGCACCTGGCGCGCGCATCGAGCCGGCTCCGGCAGCGGAGCTCAGCGGCCGAGCGGCTTCTTGAAGATGAACACGACCTGCTCGGGGTTCGGCGAGCCGAGGTGGTCGACCCGGCCGAAGTTGACGAGCTCCCAGCCCTCGCGCCCCTTGGCTGCGAGCATCGAGACGAGCCCGGCGGTGAAGCGGTCCTCGGCCCAGTCCTCGCCGGCCTTCCAGCTGCCGGTCCAGACCACGGTGTCGTAGAGCCAGCTCGTCATCACCGGAACCCCCCGCGGCCTCGGCGCCCGTACCAGGCGCCGCCCGAAGCGTGCTTGCGCAGAATGTTATCGACGGCGCCGCGAAGGCCCTGTTCCAGAGGCCGCGTACGCGAAAAGCGGCCCGGCGCGCTTTGCAGTGGGTTGGAAGCCTGGCGCCCGGCTGGTCCGGCCGCCGGGGAGTGCGCCGGCGTCGCATGGCTGCCGGCGAGGGCTCGCGCCGAGCGGTGCGTGATCGGAGGTCGGGAACGATGGTCAACGGTTGGTCCACTCGCGCCGGTGTCGCGGCCCTCGTCGCGGCCTGCGCCGGGTTCGGGCTCGGGTTCGCCCTGTTCGGGTCGGGGGGAGGCGGGGAGGCGGTCCTCACCTCGGCTGCGGGCACCGGCACGACCGGCGCCGCGGCGGGCGGGAGGATCTCGGTCACCGGGAGCGCCGAGGTGACCGGCACGCCCGACACGATGACGCTGCAGATGGGCGCCACCACGAACGCCGCCTCGGCGTCAGCCGCGC